>NZ_JBEAFR010000056.1:0-71096 GCF_040062315.1 Klebsiella sp. GW_Kp181 | reverse complement strand
ATGAAATCGACTGGGTGCTGAGCGACAACCGTAACACCGTGTCCACGGATGTCTCGCCGGAGGCGCTGAAACAGCGGCTGACGAACCGCTACTTTACCGATTTTGCCGGAGCGTGGCTGAACTTCCTTAACAGCATCCGGCTGAATCCGGCGCACAACATCACCGATGTCACCGACCAGCTCACCCTGACCGGCGATGTCCGCCAGTCGCCGCTGATTGCGCTGATGAACACTCTGGCCTGGCAGGGGCAGGCCGGAGAGCAGGGGGAGGCTATCTCTGATTTCCTGATGAGGACGGCGAAAAATCTGCCGGGTAAGGATAAAAAGCCGGTCATTGACCAGCAGGCAGCCGGTCCTCGCGGCCCGCTGGACAGCACCTTCGGCCCGCTGCTGACCCTGACGGGCAAAAACAGCGCGCAGAAGGTGATGGCTGCCGACAGCTCGCTCAGCTTACAGACCTGGCTCACCCGCATCACCCGCGTGCGCCTGAAACTTCAGCAGGTGGCGAATGCCGCCGACCCGCAGGCGATGATGCAGCAGCTGGCGCAGACGGTGTTCCGGGGCCGGAGCGTGGAGCTGACCGACACGCAGGAGTACGGCAGCCTGGTGGCGGCCAGCCTCGGTGAGGCGTGGCGCGGTTTCGGGCAGACGATGTTTGTTCAGCCGCTGACTCAGGTCCGGGAGGCGGTACTGCAGCCGTCGGCGGCCAGCCTGAACGAGGCGTGGCAGCGCTCCGTGGTCGCGAACTGGAATGCGGCGTTTCAGGGGCGCTATCCCTTTGCGGCCGGGAAGAGCGACGCTTCGCTGCCGATGCTGGCGGCGTTTATCCGCCGCGATACCGGACGTATTGACCGTTTTCTCAGTACGGAGCTGGGCGGGGTGCTGCGCCGGGAGGGCAGCGACTGGGTGGCGGACAGCACCCGCAGCCAGGGGCTGACCTTCAGCCCGGCCTTCCTGAACGCGGTGAACCAGCTCAGCCAGCTGTCCGATATTCTGTTCACCGACGGCAGCCAGGGCATCAGCTTTGAAATGCAGGGGGTGGCGATGCGGGAAGTGGTGGAAACAGCGCTGACGCTTGACGGGCAGACGCTGCACTATTTTAACCAGCTGGCCGACTGGCAGCGCTTCCGCTGGCCGGGGGTGATGAATAAACCGGGGGCGATGCTGACCTGGACGTCAACGACGGCGGGAAGCCGTCTGTATGCAAACCACAGCGGCCCGTGGGGCGTCATCCGGATGCTGGAGCCGATGGTGCGGCAGAAAGCGGGGGACGGGCTGTACCGGCTGACCGTCACCGCGCCGGACAGGCGACAGCTGCAGTGGCTGCTGCGCACGGAGCTGGGCGACGGTCCGCTGGCGCTGCTGAAACTGCGCAACTTCAGGCTGCCGGCGCAGATATTCAGCGCCGGTGTCCCGGCAGCCGGCCGCACGGATGAAGAGGGATATGACGCGGGGGAGATGAGTGAATAGTGAACCCGGCGGCGGCCACGATCGTAGCGCCTGACGCTGGACAGAAATAAAAAAGAAAGAAGAAGTCATCAGCCAGGTCTGCCGATACTGGACAACGTGCAGCGCATTCTCTCAACTGGCGCGTCACTGCATTTACATCCTGACGGGAAACGGTCGGCTTGATATGTCGAAAATCTTTCAGCAGATGCCCGGAGCGCGATGCCACGAATGTATGTCCGGTAGCAGGAGGCTTGTTCGCTATCTGAAACGGCGGCAGTATCTGTAAGCCTCTGCGCTGAACGAAACACCCCAATTTCACCCCGCTCGAAAAACAGGCATAAAAAAACCAGCCTTAAAAGGCTGGTTTTACTGGGATTATTTGGTCGGCACGAGAGGATTTGAACCTCCGACCCCCGACACCCCATGACGGTGCGCTACCAGGCTGCGCTACGTGCCGATTTGTGGGGAACAATATTACCCGTTCCCCAGGCGAATGCAAGCCGGGAAATGACTGATTGATTTATAAATAATCAATCAGTTAGCGATAAAGCGTTTTTCATCGGTCAGCACCTGCAGCAGCAAGCTGAGCTGCGGTTTTTGATCTTTAATTTTCTCGCCGTCGCTGTTCCATGTTCTGTAGGTACCGTTGTGATTGAGCACGACGGTAACCTTCGGCGTGGTAATGGCCAGCGTATCGCTATTGGCTGCGGTAACCCAGGCGCGGCGGCGGGCGGCGCTAAACAGGTCTTCACCTTGCGAATACTCATTCGCCGGTGTGGAGACGTGAAGTAAGCGCTGCATCAGCGTCGTCATCACGTCTTTATTATCGGTCAGCGTAGCGATCTCCTGGGCCGGGGTGCCAGGCCAATGGATCACCAACGGAACCTGAAGCTCTTCGCGCGACCAGCCAAACGCGTCATGCTGTGGGTTCAGCGGCATGCCGTGGCCCGCCGTCACAATAACCACCGTGTTGTCCAGCTTGCCCGCTTCGCGCAGCGCATTCAGCACGCGACCAATTTGCGTATCGACCGCGCCAGCGGCGCTGGCGTAGCGCCGGACAAAGTTTTGCTGCTGCCCGTTATCCAGAGTGGTGCCGTTGAGCGCAACCCATGAGAACCAGCGGTTTTCATCCTGGGCGTAGCGGTCCAGCCAGTTTATCCACTGGTTTGCCGTCTGCTCGTCGCTTTGCGCTTTCGCCGCCGGCAGCGAGAAATCGGACAGCAGCGCCTGGCGGTACAGCGGGCTGCTAAAACCGTCAGAAGAGAACAGGCCCAACTGGTAGCCCTGCTGATTCAGCGACGTAATCAGCGCTGCGGGGATACGCGCTGACAGGACGCCGTCCATATAGCTCGGCGAAATACCGTAGAACAGGCCAAACATGCCGCTGTCGGCAGTGTTACCGGAGCTCATATGCTGGGTAAAGTTAACGTTTTCTTTCGCGAACCCGGTCAGCGCCGGCATGTTTTGCTCAAAGCGCGAGTAGTTAAGATTATCGACGGTAATCAGCAGCACGTTATAACCGGTACCGAGATCGCGGTAACGCAGTTCGCTAAGCGGGTACTGCACCGAAACGGCTTCCGGTGCGCCTTGTTCTACCAGACGGCGTTGATAGTCCTGCGCGTCGAGCAGGCCGTGTTTTTCCAGAAAACGGCGCGCCGTCATTGGATAGGAAAGCGGCAGATTGGCCCGCTGCATGGTTATCGGGCGATAGAAATTGGCATCCGCCCAGATATAGACCAGGTGGCTACTGATAAAAGAAATAAAGAAGAACCACGCAACGGGCCGGGCATAGTGGCGGCGGCGCGTCAGGCTGCGCAGTTTCTGCCAGCTCCAGGTCGCAAAGAGCATTTCCAGAAGGAAGATGATCGGGACGCTGATAAACATCAGCTGCCAGTCGCGCGCCATCTCGTTCTGATCGGGGTTAATGACCAGTTCCCAGACAAAGGGATTAAGATGCAGGTGGAAACGGGTGAATACTTCGCTGTCGATCAACAGCAGCGTCATGCCGATGGTCGCGAGAACCACCGAGATAAAGCGCATTAAGCGCTGAGAGACAACGATAAACGTTAGCGGGAAAAGAATCAGCACATAGCTGGTAAAGACCAGGAAGCTGAAGTGACCAACGAGGCTGACGTACGAAAAAAGGCGCCCGGCAAGCGTCGTTGGCCAGTCGGCGACAAACAGATAGCGACTGCCGAGCGCCATAGCCAACAACATGTTGAAAAGGGCGAACCAGTGTCCCCAACTGACCATCTGGGAGACTTTTTCTCGGTAGGGCTGACGAAGAGTCACCATATACTGTTGTTCGTTATCCTTAGTGCGCTGGATCGTCGTTGATAGATGACTGCAGCGCCTGGGCAAAAGAACGGGCGATGGCCTGACGCTGCGCCGGCGCGACGCTACTGTTGATCAGGTTAGTCACCATATTGCCCAGAACCATCAGTGAAAGGTCAACGGGCGCTTTATGTGTTTCCAGAACGCTCGTCAGCTCGCTGAGCAGCTGTTCGACGTGTTCATCGCTATAGCGGGATAATTGCGGCATAAACTCAAAATCTGTTTGTTCGTGAAAGGGCAACATATTACCGTAGCAGAAGCTTTTTTTCCGCATTTTTTCGCCACGACGCAAAAGCGCGCGGCTTCGCTCGCAAAGAGTCACGCGGCGGTTGCGTCGTCGCCCCGGCGGTGGTTGAATACCGCCCGGTCTAAAAGGAGAGTTTAACATGAGTCTGGATATCGACCAGATTGCCCTGCATCAGTTAATCAAACGTGATGAACAAAATCTGGAACTGGTGCTGCGCGAATCGTTGCTGGAGCCGACGGCGACGGTTGTTGAGATGATGGCTGAGCTGCATCGTGTCTACAGCGCAAAAAATAAAGCCTATGGCCTGTTTACTGAAGAGAGCGAGCTGGCGCAGGCGCTGCGCGGGCAGCGTAAAGGCGAAGAAGAGTTCCTGCCGTTCAGCCGCGCCGCTACCGGGCGCCTGCGTGACGAACTGGCAAAATACCCTTTTGCTGAAGGCGGGATCGTGCTGTTTTGCCAGTATCGCTATCTGGCGGTGGAATACCTGATGGTGGCGGTGCTGAATAACTTAAGCAGCATGCGCGTCAACGAAGAGCTGGATATCAGTTCTACCCATTATCTGGATATCAATCACGCTGACATCGTGGCGCGTATTGATTTAACCGAATGGGAAACCAACCCGGAGTCAACGCGCTATTTGACCTTCCTGAAGGGGCGGGTAGGGCGCAAAGTGGCGGATTTCTTCATGGACTTCCTCGGCGCCAGCGAAGGGCTGAATGCGAAAGCGCAAAATCGCGGCCTGCTGCAGGCGCTGGATGATTTCGCCGCCGATGCGCAGCTGGACAAATCTGAACGTCAGAACGTACGTCAGCAGGTATACAGCTACTGCAACGAACAGCTGCAGGCCGGTGAGGAAATCGAACTGGAATCGCTGTCCAAAGAGCTGGCTGGCGTCAGCGAGAAGACCTTCCAGGAATTTACCGCCGAGCAAGGTTACGAGCTGGAAGAGAGCTTCCCGGCGGATCGCAGCACTTTGCGTCAGTTAACCAAGTTTGCCGGCAGCGGCGGCGGGTTAACTATCAACTTTGACGCTATGCTGCTGGGCGAGCGGGTGTTCTGGGATCCGGCTACGGATACCTTAACCATTAAAGGCACGCCGCCGAATCTGCGCGATCAGCTCCAGCGCCGCACTTCTGGCGGAAATTAAAATGCAAAATCCCGACGCCGAGTCGGGATTTTTTAGCGTCAGACCCGCCCTACAGCGCGTAGAGGATTTCCACCCCATTCAGGGTTAGCTGCTGTCGCAGCGCCTCGTCGAGAGTCGTATCCACGATCAGCGTACTGACGCCCCCCAGCTCGCCGATAGCAAAGGCCGAAGCGGAGTTCAGCTTTTCTTGCGACGCCATCACCACCGTTTCGGCTGCCTGTGCCGCAAGCGCGCGCTTGATGCCCGCTTCTTCATAATCACCGGTGGTTAATCCCGCCCGCGGGTGCACGCCGGTAACGCCCATGAAAAACAGATCGGCATTGATGCGGGAAATGCTTTCAAGGGCCGCGGCCCCGACGCTGACGATCGAATGCTTAAACAACCGGCCGCCGATCAAAATCACCTCGATAAGCGGTTTCTCCACCAGCGCGACGGCAATCCCCGGGCTATGGGTGACCACGGTACACGCGAGGTTATCGGGCAGCAGGCGCACCATCTCTCCGGTAGTCGTGCCTCCGTCGATAATCACCACCTGACCGGGCTTAATAAGCTCAACCGCGCGCTGGGCAATAGTTAGCTTTGAGGCCATCTGCACGTTCTTTCTTGTTTCAATAGGCGCGATGGCTTCGGATACCGGCAGCGCCCCGCCGTGCACGCGCTGCAGTTTGCCTTCCGCTGCCAGCTCCCGCAGATCCCGGCGAATAGAGTCTTCTGAGACGCTGAAGCGCTGGCTAAGATCGCCTGACATCACCTGTTTTTCCTCAGCGAGGATCTGCAAAATCTGCTGTTTTCTCTGGCTGGCAAGCATCAAAATACCTTCATGAGTGATCTTGTTTGTGCACGATTATGCATGTTATGTTGCTCGCTGTCACCTAAAAGGGGAAAAACATGCACGCTGACGCACCGCGCGTTCGCCATATCCGCGAAACGCTATTATCGGACAACTGGTACACGCTCAAGAAATATACCTTTGAACTACTGCGCCGTGACGGGCGCTGGCAGGAGCAGAGTCGGGAAGCTTACGATCGCGGCAACGGCGCGGTGATCCTGCTCTACAATCGTGAAAAGCAAACGGTAGTGCTGGTCCGTCAGTTTCGCTTTCCGGTATGGATTAACGGTCATGATGGGTTTTTGATCGAAGCCGCCGCAGGACTGCTGGATGACGCTTCTCCGGAAGAACGCATCGTTGCCGAGGCCGAAGAAGAGACCGGTTTTCGCGTCACCCGGATCGAGCCGGTATTTACCGCTTATATGAGTCCCGGTTCGGTGACGGAGAAGCTTTACTTTTTCATCGCTGAATACTCTGCCGACGATCGGCGCAGCGACGGTGGCGGCCTGGCGACGGAGGGAGAAGATATCGAAGTGCTGGAGTGGCCGCTGGAAAAAGCGCTGCAGGCTATTCGCGAAGGAGAAATCGTCGATGCGAAAACGATTATGCTGTTGCAGCATCTCGCGCTGAATGCCTCAACGCTACTCGCCTAATAAACAAAACGCCCCGAACCTTGCGGAGCGGGGCGTTTGCCATACAACTTTCAGCGAGCGATTAAGCGCGAACGAAGTCGATGTGGGTCAGCTTCGGCTTGAACGGGTGACGCTGAACAGCCTGAGCTTTAACTTTCTCTTCTTTGCCATCAACAACGATGGTCAGAACTTCGTTGTAGAACTCTGCATTGGTCTGCATGTTCCACACTTTGTCGTGATCCAGTTCGATTGCTACTGGCGCAGCTTCGCCGCCATAGATGATGGCCGGGAATTTGTTAGCTGCACGCAGGCGGCGGCTCGCACCCTTACCCTGCTCTTTACGTACTTCTGCGTTGATAGTAAACATTGATGTCTCTCTATATATAAATCCTGCTACAGGCGACCCAGCAGCAGGCAGATTATCTGCTTCGCGAATGCAAAAGCGGGCGGCATTATAGCCGCCCTGCGTTTTTGCAGCAACCAAAACCTCAGTCCTGAGGACGATTAGCGCAGTTCGTTGGCCCGGCGGAATCGCCCCTGATAATCAAACACTTTCTCCCGGACCTGCCAGTATTGCCCCTTCATGCGGGCAACGACAAAGTCCGGGTGGCGCAGAAGCGCCTGCTGGGCGAGGATATCGGCAGGCGTTATCCAGCGCAGCGGCACGCCCGGCGTTCGGGTATGCGGTCGGATAAAGAGCTGCTCAAAGGCGGTACGCTGGGCGGGCGTATGCAGGCGGAAGCGCTCACTAACATCCGCGCCATCTTCATCGTAATAGGTGATTTTTAACCAGGCGCCTTTGTCATCCGCACCGTGCTGAAGAACCATACCGCTACAGCGCAGCACCAGCGCATCTTTGAGCTTCAGCGCGGCTTTCAGCATGTCATCGGGGTCGACCAGAATGGTATCGCACTCGCGGCAGCGGCGGGCGGCAATATCGTTTTCCGCGTTACACTGCGGGCAGTTTTTAAAGCGAAAACGAAAATCGCACTGTTCACGATGGCCTTCGTCATCCTCAAACCAGCCCTGGCAGCGGCGGCCAAAGTGTTCAATCAGCGTGCCGTCAGCGGTGGTTTTTCCCCAGAAGGTATTGGCGAAACCGCATGCCGGACAAAAAACCTGGACCGGTACGTTGTCGCTTTTTCCTTTCGGCGTTCCCACTTCAGGGGCATAAAGGTCGTGCGGATTGCCGGCGTAATCGAGAATCAGGCAGTCAGTTTTACCCGGCGCCAGGCGCAGGCCACGGCCGACGATCTGTTGGTAAAGGCTCACCGACTCGGTCGGGCGCAGGATGGCGATCAGATCGACATGCGGCGCATCAAAGCCGGTCGTCAACACCGCGACGTTAACCAGATAGCGGTACTGCTGCGCTTTAAACGCTTCGATGATGCGATCGCGCTCCGGCCCCGGCGTTTCACCGGTGATAAGAGCCGCCTCGCCCTGCGGAAGCAACCCGGTCACTTCACGGGCGTGTTCAACGGTGGCGGCGAAAATCATCACCCCTTTGCGCGTTTCGGCGAATTCAACGATTTGGCTGACGATATGCGGCGTGACGCGCTGCTGCTTTTTCAGCTCGTGATTCAGATCGGCTTCGCTGAACAGGCCGTTACTTTGCGCCTGTAAACGGCTGAAGTCGTATTGAACCACCGGCATGTCCAGCCGCTCCGGCGGCGTCAGGTAGCCATTCTTAATCATATAGCGCAGCGGCAGTTCATAAATGCAGTCGCGAAACAGCGCTTTTTCATCACCGCGCACCATGCCGTGATAGTGAAACTGATAAATCCAACCTTTACCCAGGCGAAACGGCGTTGCGGTCAGCCCCAGCAGGCGCAGATGCGGATTGACCTGCTGAAGGTGGCTGATAATCTGCTGATACTGGCTGTCATTATCGTCGCCGATGCGGTGACACTCGTCGACGATCAGCAGCGAGAACTCCCCCTGAAACTGGTCAAGGTTACGGGCTACCGACTGCACGCTGCCAAAGACCACTTTACCGTGGCTCTCTTTCCGTTTAAGGCCCGCGGCGAAAATATCCGCTTCCAGGCCGAGCGCGCAATACTTGGCGTGGTTCTGCGCCACCAGCTCTTTTACGTGCGCCAGCACCAGCACGCGACCGCGCGCCAGGCGTGCGAGTTCAGCAATGACCAGGCTTTTACCTGCGCCTGTTGGCAGGACAATCGCGGCAGGTTCATGATGGCGGCGAAACCAGGCGAGCGTGGCGTCGACCGCCTCTTTTTGGTAGGGACGTAATGTAAATGTCATGAATTTATGGCGGTTAATTAACTCGCGAATAGTATGCCACGAATCTTTTCCCTTGAGTGGTGTTAATAGCCCGTTATACTACCCCATGAAATTCTTCTTTTTCGGGCGCGTTGCCCGCTCCAGCACTTGTACAGGCTAAAAAAATCTCATGCGACTTGATAAGTTTATCGCTCAGCAACTTGGCGTTAGTCGGGCTATTGCCGGGCGTGAAATCCGCGGCAGCCGCGTTACCGTGGACGGCGAAATTGTAAAAGACTCCTCCTTCAAGCTTCAGCCGGAGCATGACGTCGAGTATGACGGCAATACGCTGGTTCAGCAGAACGGCCCGCGCTACTTTATGCTCAACAAGCCGCAGGGTTACGTTTGTTCTACCGACGATCCGGATCATCCGACGGTACTCTATTTCCTCGATGAGCCGGTGGCGCACAAGCTGCATGCTGCCGGTCGTCTGGATATCGACACCACCGGTCTGGTGCTGATGACCGACGATGGTCAGTGGTCGCACCGCATTACGTCTCCGCGCCACCATTGCGAAAAAACCTATCTGGTGACGCTGGAAAATCCGGTTGATGACTCCACTGCCGGGCAGTTTGCTAAAGGCGTTCAGCTGCATAATGAGAAAGAGCTGACCAGGCCTGCGGTGCTGGAAGTGGTGACACCGACCGAAGTCCGCCTGACCATTAGCGAAGGGCGTTACCATCAGGTTAAGCGGATGTTTGCCGCCGTGGGGAATCATGTGGTTGGCCTGCATCGCGAACGCATTGGCGACATTGCGCTGGATGCTTCGCTGGCGCCGGGTGAATATCGTCCGCTGACGGCAGAAGAAGTCGCCAGCGTCGGCGGCCAACATGCGCGGAGTAAAACGTGACGGCAAAGCAGAATTCTTCATTAGGGATTGTGTTTATTCTTGGCCTGCTGGCCATGTTAATGCCGCTGTCGATTGATATGTATCTTCCGGCGCTGCCGGTGATTGCGGCCCAGTTTAATGTGCCGGACGGCAGCGCGCAGATGACGCTCAGTACCTATATTCTGGGCTTTGCGCTGGGCCAGCTTTTATATGGCCCGATGGCGGATAGTCTTGGCCGTAAACCGGTGATACTAGGCGGGACGCTCATTTTTGCCGCGGCGGCGGTGGCCTGCGCGCTGTCGCAGACTATCGATATGCTGATTACCATGCGCTTTTTCCACGGCCTGGCAGCCGCAGCGGCAAGCGTGGTGATTAACGCCCTGATGCGCGATATCTATCCCAAGGAAGAGTTCTCGCGGATGATGTCGTTCGTCATGCTGGTCACCACCGTTGCGCCGCTGGTGGCGCCGATGGTCGGCGGAGCGGTGCTGGTATGGTTTAGCTGGCATGCGATCTTCTGGATCCTCGCGCTGGCGGCCCTGTTAGCGTCGGCGATGATCGCATTTTTCATTAGCGAAACCCTGCCGCCGGAACGGCGACAGAAATTTCATATTCGCACTACGCTTGGCAACTTCGCCACCCTGTTTCGCCATAAGCGCGTGCTGAGTTATATGCTGGCAAGCGGATTTAGCTTTGCCGGGATGTTCTCGTTTCTGAGCGCTGGCCCGTTTGTCTATATCAATATCAACCACGTTTCACCGCAGCACTTTGGCTACTATTTTGCGCTGAACGTGGTTTTCCTGTTTGTCATGACCATGATCAACAGCCGGTTTGTGCGGCGGGTTGGGGCGCTGAATATGTTCCGCGCGGGGCTGTGGATCCAGTTTGCGATGGCGGTATGGATGGTGGTGTGTGCGCTGTTTGACGTCGGCTTCTGGGCGCTGGTGTTTGGCGTGGCGGCTTTCATCGGCTGCGTTTCGATGGTCTCCTCCAACGCGATGGCGGTTATTCTCGATGAGTTTCCGCATATGGCCGGGACGGCCTCCTCGCTGGCTGGGACGTTCCGCTTTGGGATTGGCGCTATTGTCGGCGCGCTGCTGTCGATGGCGACCTTTACCACGGCCTGGCCAATGCTGATTTCCATCGCCTTCTGCGCCAGCAGCTCTATTCTGTTCTACCTCTATGCCAGTCGGCGGCGAAAAGCCGCACGATAAGCGACTTCCAGGGGGCGATATCGCCCCCTTTTTTGATACATATCAACCGAAACCGGCTTCTCTGTTCAGCAATTTGTTTCTTTTATGTAAAATCAAATCGCTCAATTAGTCGCATTATTGCGATAAAAAAGTTGTTTTAGATCACAGAAACGGGTACATATAGCCCGAAGATGTTCACTCTGCACAATTATAAACTTTTATATTACAAACCACTAACACGGCTATGCCGCTGGTGTAAGCGTTTTCGGTGCAGGAACAGGACTAATTGTCAATAATGTGTTAGTATTGTTGTAAAATTATTGTGAAGTATTTTGCTTCCGGGGAAAACACGTGAATACACTGCAACTCTCTATCGTACACCGTCTGCCGCAGAGCTATCGCTGGCTGGCCGGTTTTGCAGGTTCAAGAGTTGAACCGATTCCGCAAAACGGCGCTCAGAGCGAAAATAGCCTTGTGGCGTTGAAATTACTTAGCCCCGATGGCGATAAGGCCTGGCCGGTTATGCATAAACTCAGCCAGGCGCTGAGCGACATCGAAGTCGACAGTTCCGTTGTTGAATGCGAGGGCGAACCGTGCCTGTTTGTTAATCGTCAGGACGAATTCGCGGCAACCTGCCGGCTGAAAAATTTCGGCGTGGCGATTGCAGAACCGTTCTCCGGCAACAACCCATTCTGACCGTCAGCTTAACGCCAGCAACTGACGGGTATACTCCTGTTGCGGAGCGGTAAACACGCGTTCGCACTCACCCTGCTCGACGACCTCTCCCTGCCGCAGCACCATTACCTGATGACAAAGCGCACGCACGACGCGCAAATCATGGCTGATGAAAATATAGGCCAGCTGATGCTTTTGCTGTAGCGCCTTCAGCAGCGCCAGAATTTGCGCCTGCACGGTTTTATCCAGCGAAGAGGTGGGCTCATCCAGCACGATTAGCTGCGGTTTGACGACCAGCGCCCTGGCGATAGCGATGCGCTGGCGCTGTCCGCCGGAGAAAGCGGCAGGGTAGCGATGCCGGGATTGCGGATCGAGACCGACCTCCTGCATCGCCTGAATCACCGCCTGCTCTCGCTCGGCCGGCGTGAGCGTTGGCTGATGGACGCGCAATCCTTCTTCAATAATTTGCAGAACGTTAAGCCGTGGGTTTAGCGATGAGTTGGGATCCTGAAAGACTACCTGCATGCGTCGACGCAGCGGCAGCATCTGCCGACGGCTGCGCCCCTGAAGCGTCTCGCCGTCAAAGACGATTGCGCCTTCAGAATGAATCAGGCGCAGCAGCGCCAGCCCTGTAGTACTCTTGCCCGATCCGGATTCGCCGACCAGACCCAGCGTTTCTCCCGCGCGCAATTGAAAGCTGAGGGCGTTAACCACGCGATTATGATCGACCACCCGCCGCAGAAGCCCTTTGCGGATCGGAAAGGCGATACTTAAGTTTTCCGCCCGCAGTAATTCTGGCGCATCCGGCGCGAGGGGCACGGGATCGCCCGACGGCTCGCTGTCCAGCAGGCGGCGGGTGTAAGGGTGTTCGGCAGCGGAGAATAGTGCCCGGCAGCCGTTTTGCTCCACGCAGCGGCCGTTCTGCATCACCGCGACGCGATCGGCAAGCTGACGAACGATGCTCAGGTTATGGGTGATAAATAGCAGCCCCATATTTAACTCTTGCTTGAGTTCGCGCAGCAGCGCGAGGATTTGCGCCTGTACCGACACATCCAGCGCGGTCGTGGGTTCGTCGGCGATGAGCAGCTCCGGACGAGTCAACAGCGCCATGGCGATCATTACCCGCTGGCGTTCGCCGCCGGAAAGCTGGTGCGGGTAGTCGGCCAGACGCCGCAGCGCATTGCGGATCCCAACGCGATCCAGACAGTCGAGGATCTCTCCGCGCGCCGCTTCTTTACGCATCCCGCGATGCAAAGAGAGCACTTCGTAGAGCTGTTTTTCGAGGGTATGCAGCGGATTGAGTGAAACCATCGGCTCCTGAAAAATCATCGCGATGCGGTTGCCGCGCACGCTGCGCAGCGTATGTTCATCGGCGTGTAGCAGCGACTGGCCGTGAAAGCGGATATCCCCTGTGGGGTAGCTGACCGGCGGCGAGGGCAGCAGCCGCAGTATCGACAGCGCGGAAACGCTCTTACCGGAGCCGGATTCGCCCACCAGCGCCAGGGTTTCACCGACCGCAATGCGTAGCGACAGCTCGCTGACCACGGTGGTGGTTTCCCCCTGCTGGCGAAAGGCGATGGAAAGGTTGTCGATATCTAACAGAGGTTGCGTCATGCTACACCGCCTTGCTTGGGTCAAAAGCGTCGCGAACCGCTTCACCGATAAAAATCAATAACGTCAGCAGGAGCGCTACCGACAGAAAGGCGGCGATGCCCAGCCACGGCGCCTGAAGATTATTTTTACCCTGCAACAGCAGCTCGCCCAGCGAAGGAGAGCCCAGCGGCAGGCCGAAGCCGAGGAAGTCCAGCGAGGTCAGAGTCGTAATCGAACTGCACAGAATAAACGGCAGGAAGGTCAGGGTGGCGACCATAGCGTTAGGCAGCATATGGCGCAGAATAATGGCGCGATCGCTAACGCCGAGCGCCTGCGCGGCGCGGATATAATCATAGTTGCGGGTGCGCAGAAACTCGGCGCGGACGACCCCGACCAGCGTCATCCAGCCGAACAGCACAGTAATGGCCAGCAGCCACCAGAAATTGGCCTGCACGACGCTCGAAAGCAGGATAATCAGAAACAGGGTCGGCATCCCCGACCAGACCTCGATAAAGCGCTGTCCCCAGAGATCAATTTTTCCGCCGTAATATCCCTGAACGGCGCCGGCCATCACCCCCAGCACGCTGGAGAAGAAGGTCAGCAGCAGGCCAAAGAGAATGGAAATGCGCGTGCCGTACAGAATACGCGCCAGCACGTCGCCGCCGTTGGCATCGGTGCCCAGCCAGTTCAGCCTTGACGGCGGCGAAGGGAAGGGGGTTTCGGTGGCGAAATTAATGGTCGTTGCGCCGAAGCGAACCGGCGCCCACAGGGCCCAGCCGTTATCGTCCAGCCGTTTTTGCAGCCACGGGTCCTGATAGTCTGCGGCAGTAGCAAAGCGGCCGCCGAAGGTGCTCTCGCTATAGTTTTTTAATAACGGTACGTAGAGACTGCCGCGGTACTGCACCAGCAGCGGTTTATCGTTAGCAATCAGCTCGGCGCACAGGCTGCAGGCGAAAATGACCAAGAATAACCAAAGCGACCAGTAGCCGCGGCGGTTGTGGCGAAAGCGCGCCCAGCGGGCCTGATTGACGGGACTGAAAAATGACATTAGCGGCCCTCAAAATCGATACGCGGATCGACCAGCGTATAGCTGATGTCGCTGATGATATTCAGCAGCAGGCCAATCAGGGTAAAAATATACAGCGTGCCGAACATGACCGGGTAATCACGAGATACCGTAGCTTCATAGCCCAGCAGCCCCAGTCCGTTCAGCGAGAACATCACTTCAATCAGCAGCGAGCCGGTAAAAAACATGCTGATAAAGGTGGCCGGGAAACCGGCGATCACCAGCAGCATCGCGTTGCGAAATACGTGGCCCCACAGGATCTGCTTTTCGCTAACGCCCTTTGCGCGAGCGGTGACGACGTACTGCTTGCGAATTTCGTCGAGAAAGCTGTTTTTGGTGAGCATGGTGAGGGCGGCAAAACCGCCGATCACCGTGGCCAGCACCGGTAGGGTGATATGCCAGAGATAGTCGAGGATTTTTTGATACCACGGCAGGCTGTCGAAGTTGGCTGACACCAGCCCGCGCAGCGGAAAGAGATCGAAATAGCTGCCGCCGGCAAAGATAACAATCAACAAAATGGCGAACAGAAAGGCCGGGATCGCATAGCCGATAATAATCAGCGTACTGCTCCAGACGTCAAAATGGCTGCCGTTGCTGACCGCTTTGCGGATCCCCAGCGGGATCGACACCAGATAGATGATGAGCGTGCTCCACAAGCCCAGCGAGATAGAGACCGGCAGGCTGTCCCCGATCAGCTGCACGACCGATGAGCTGCGAAACAGGCTGTCGCCAAAATCAAAGCGCAGGTAGTCGCCGAGCATTTTAAAATAGCGCTCGTGGAGAGGCTTATCAAAGCCGTAGCGGTGGGTTATTTCGGCGATGACTTCCGGGTCCAGCCCGCGCCCACCTCGATAGTGGCCGTCGCTGATGTTGCTGACGCCGGTACGCGCATGGCTGGCGGCCATCCCGCCGTCTCCGGCTCCGGGCAGACCGCCGCGATCGCCGAACTCTATCGCCGCAATCGCTTGATCGACCGGGCCGCCGGGAGCGATTTGCACAATGAAAAAGTTAATGGTGATAATCGCCCACAGGGTGGGGACGATGAGCAGTAGTCGGCGGAGCAGATATGCACCCATCTTAATTCCTTAACGTCTGTCCGCGGGAAGTCTGGCCGCTTTGTTGGCGTCGTACCACCAGTTTTCGAAACCGGATGAGTAAATCGCGCGAGTCTTCGGGAAGGAGAATTTATCCCAGTAGGCGGTGCGATCCTGCGCCATATACCACATCGGCAGCATGTAATAGTTCCAGGTCAGCACGCGGTCGAGGGCCCGGCCCAGCGGCAGCAGTTTTTCCTTGTTGCCCTGCCAGCGAATGATCTGCGCAATAAGCTGGTCGACGGCCGGGCTTTGAACCCCTGAGGCGTTATAGCTGGAATTAATATATTCCGAATCCCAGGAGATTTGCAGGCCGGTGTCGGGCCAGGGCGACGCGCGCCAGACGTTTGGCATCATGTCGTAATCCCGGCTGCGCTTGCGGTTACTGTACTGGGAGTTATCGACCTGGCGAATGTCCATAACGATGCCGAGCCGCTGAAGATTGTGCTGAAATGGCAGTACCCAGCGATCGCTGCTGCCGGAGGGGAGCAGCAGCTCAAAGCGTAACGGTTTGCCGCTCTGCGCGTTTACCCGCCGCTGGTTTTTCACTATCCATCCCGCCTGGTTGAGGATGGCATCCGCTTTGAGTAAATTCTCCCGTGCAAAACCATCGCCGCTGGAAACCGGCGGCCGGTAAATCTGCGTGAAGACTTCGGCCGGGATCTCTTTTTTCAGCGGCGTCAGCAGGGCGAGCTCGTCGGCATCAGGATAATCGCGCGCCGCGTATTCGGTATTCTGAAAGAAGCTGTTGGCGCGGCTGTAGGAGTGATAGAACAGCGCCTTATTCATCCATTCAAAATCAAAGGCGAGGGTGATGGCCTCGCGAATCCGGCGGTCGGCAAATATCGGGCGCTGAATGTTAAAGGCCAGCCACTGGGTATTTTGCGCCGAGGTATTGGTGTATTCGTCTTTAACAATATAGCCGTGGCTAAAGTTGCGCCCGACGTAGCGGGTCGCCCAGTTTTTGGCGACGTTCTCTTCCCGACGATCGACAGCGCCGGCCTTAAAGGCTTCGAAGGCGACATTGTCATCAAGGTAATAATCGTAGCGTAGCGTATCGAAATTCCAGCGCCCGCGGTTGACCGGTAAATCGGCGGCCCAGTAGTCCTTCACGCGGGAATAGGTGATGTACTGGCCCATGCGCCAGGCGGTAATGCGGTAGGGGCCGCTGGCCAGCGGTGGAGCGGAGAGCGGGTCGCTGAGTTTATGGTTTTTCCAGAATTTTTCCGGCATCACCGGTAGCGTCATCAGGCTAAGCATGTTCTCTTTGCCCGGTTTGGCTAACTCAATGCGAACGGTTAGCGGGGCGATAGCTTTAACGGTAGTGCCTTTATAATAGAGACGAAACTGCGGCACCCCTTCGGTCATAAACTTCTGGAAGGTAAAAGCGACATCGCTGGCGGTGATGGGACTGCCGTCGTGATAGCGGGCGTGCGGATTGAGCGTAATCTCCATCCACGAAAAATCATCGGCATAGCGCGTATGCTCGGCAATCAGCGGGTAGTAACTGCCGGGCTCATCGTCAGAGGTGGTGAACAGCGTATCGTATAGCGCTTCGGTTCGAATACCCGGATTACCGCGCAGGGCGTAGCGGTTGAAATTATCAAAGGTACCGATAGCCGCAAGGGTAATCGCGCCGCCTTTAGGCGCGGCGGGATTCGCATAATCGTAGTGGTCAAAGCCCGCGGCGTACTTCGGTTGGCCGATAATCGCGAACGTATCGCTCGTCAGAATAGTTTGCGCCCGGCTGTGCAGGCTAAATAAGGTCAGCAGTATCAGGCTGATGCGGGCAAACATAACCAGGGTATCGTCCTCCAATGACAGGCCTGAAGTGGCCTGACCTCTGATAGCAAATAATAAAGGACACTTAGCGGGTTGGGAAATATTTCGCCGGCTGCGCGTGGGCGGCGATCAGCGCTTCCAGCGTCAGCGGGCGACTTAACCAGTAGCCCTGCAAAAAGTTTACGCCATGATCGCGCAGCCATTCCGCCTGTTCCTGCGTTTCCACGCCTTCGGCAACGGTAGCGAGCTTCAGGCGGCGGCTTAGAGTGATGACGGCATCGAGCACCGGCGAGGTCACGGTCTCCGTCCCGATAGCCTGTACGAAGCCGCGATCAATCTTCAGGTAATCAAAGCTAAAGCGCTCCAGATAGATGAGCGCGCTATGGCCGGTACCAAAATCATCAATCGCGATTTCAAAACCCTGCTCGTGCAGCCAGTCGAAGTTCTCTAATGAACGATTTTTATCGATCATCGCGCGCTCGGTGATCTCCAGTACCAGCTTAAAGTGGTCGGCTGGCATGGCGGCGGCGAAGTGCTTAAGGTCCTGCTGAAAGCTCTCTGCGTGCAGATGAAGGGGGGAAATATTGATCCCAAGCTTGATCCCTGCGGGCAGGAGCGTCTGCAAAACAGGCGCATCGTGCGCAATCAGTTTTAAGAGGTGGCGAGTAAGCGGAATGATGATCTGCTGGGTTTCCGCAAGATTAATAAAGACGTCAGGGGGGATCTCTCCGGCCACCGGATGTTTCCAGCGCATCAGTACCTCAACGCCGCTGATCTGCAGCGTCTCCGATTTCACCACCGGCTGATAGACCAGGTAAAACTGATCGTTTTTGATCGCCAGCAGCAGCTCCTTTCGCGGGTCTGATTTTATCGTGAGAATGTAATAGCTTAACAGTCCGGCCAGCAGCCCGCACACCACCCCCAGCAGCAGGGCAAACTGCGTATTCTCCGCCAGCCAGCTGTTAGCATAGAGATAGATTTTCAACGGTAAACCCTCAATCTGCGTCTGGCGAATAGGCGGCGAGAGCAGGGTCTGCGGGTCGATAAGCTTGTTGCTGAAGGTCGAGATCGCGGTGTGCTTAATGGACAGCGCCAGGCCGCTGAAATCATTCTGCCGTGAGGAGTAGAGTATATAGGGTGTCAGATTCGCATTGATCGAGACAAAAACGCCGTCTTTACCGCCGTGCGGGCTACGAACCCACATCGCCAGCGCCGCGCTTTTCGGCATCATGGGCGTACCGGGAAGGATCGCCATATCCACCGCTTGAGTGATATCCAGCTGTGGAATGAGCTGGTTAAAAGGTGTGTTCATTGCACCGGTGGCGGAGGAGCAAAACGCAATACCATTTTTAACCAGCAGGAAAGCGCGTACGTTTGGGCTGAATGCCGCATGGGCGGTTAATCCGGAATCGATATTTTCGCAGGGCTGACTCACCAGCGGCTGTAGTCCCGCAATCGTCTGGTCTAAATCGTGAAAATAGCCCGTCAGATAAGCATGAACATTGTTGATGATAACGTCGAAACGCTCCGCGCGGTTGTGATAGATCACCATAAACTGGATGCTACCGGCCAGCAGGGCGACGGCTATGCCAACGCATATGCTGGTTAGCCAGATTTTTCGCCGGGGAGAGAGGTGACGGGTAGGCATAGGCTCCAGGCAGTCCGTGTGGTTGATTCGCGCAATGCGCTAACAGAAACATGCTTTTTCTGTCGTCGCTTCAAGAGATAGCCTATTTTACGAAGTTTATTGGCTGGCGAGCAAAAAAAAACACTGCTTCAGCAGTGTTTTGTTTCTTCCGTTGGCCAAGGGAATAACCAACGGCAGAAGAGATTACGAGCGGCTCAGAACGCGTCGCGCTTCGTTATAGCGCTTTTTCCAGTACGGCTCATCCATGCTGGAAATCGTCACACCGCTGCTGGTGGAAGCATGAACAAACTGGTTGTTGCCGATGTAGATGCCTACATGACGGCCCGTTGAACCCGCACGGAACAGTACTAAATCACCGGTACGCAGCTGTGAACGGCTAATGGATTTTCCGGAATCCTGCTGCTCAGAAGTCGAACGCGGCAGCTCCAGGCCAAACTGTTCACGGAAAGTACGCTGCACAAAGGCGGAACAATCAATGCCTTTGCGAGTGCTGCCGCCGAGGCGGTAACGCACGCCCTTCCAGCTGGCATATTGATCCATCAAACGGGACTTAACGTCCAGGTTGCGGACCATGGTTTCAAATTCATCCTGAGAGGCTTGCAGTGATGATAAATCGCCACTACCCACAGCAAGCGTCTCAGAATGCATATTTCTGGCGGTACTATTTGAACTACACGCGGAAAGCAGAACCGCAACTGCAATCGCGGGGGCGACCCGCAAGATATATCTCAAAATCGGCTGAGATTTGACCATGCTGTGTGTTATCCCTTGTTGTCCTTAACGACAATGTCGTTATAAAAAATGCCAAACGTGTTAGAGCCTAATTACCTGGTCGCAATGAGACAATTCCGTAAGCATAAAATTGTGGCCTGACGCACAAATTTATTCATTATCTGAATTGATGTTGCTGGAGAGGCAAAACGAGATTGAGGTTACCCGATCGAACGGGGGATGGCGAGCGGTTTTGCGCATTTTCTTATAAGTATTTTTGCGACAAAAAGTGAATCATCGGCAAAGGCCAAAATAGCGGCAGGGATGGGTAAAAAATATGCAATTTACTCATTTTTAACAGGATTAATGTGACAGCAAGATGATGGCGGGTGAGAAAGAGTGAGATGATAAAAAAAGGGACCCAGAACGATCCCTTATGAATGATATTAATTAATTGTAAAGATGACTTTAAATTTTCGTTCTTCCGCCGGGGAGGTAACGTTCAAATAAAGTAATCACTTTATCGCTCAGTGGGGTCATCAACACCCAGGGAGCGCCAATGAGCACGGCCGTTAATGATCCGACGGCAATATCGGTAAACCAGTGCGCGCCGATCATCACCCGCGGGAAAGCGAACACCACAAAGATAACCAGCGCAATAGCGAAGGCGCGACGGCCAAAATAGCGCCACATGAAAGAGGCAAAAATCAGCAGCATCATGCCGTGATCGCCCGGGAAGCTGTCTTTAGACGCATCTTTAGTCGGAAAGGAGATGACATCGCTGACTTTAGTGATATCGGTGAACGAGAGCGAAGGGCTGGCTCGCTTCACCGGCATCAGGTGCTGGGCCAGCTGATTGATAATGACGGCAGCCAGCAGCATCACCAGGCCGATGATAATCACCCGGCGGCGTCCGGCGCTCTGTTCTTTAAACCAGAAGCTCAGCATCAGGCTGCCCATCGCCAGCAGCGAACAGGCGTCAAACGCGCGGTTGTTGATAACCGCCAACAGCCAGGTGTAAGCGGTGTTGACGCCGACCAGGTGGTTAAAGAAATAGAAAATCGCCGCGTCCAGCGGAGCCCAGAAACCATGGTTAACCGGAAGATACCATGAACAGAAAAGCGCTATACCTGCCGCGTTTAACAGCAGGATGAGGGGAATTCGATTTTTAATCATAACTATCGCGTGTTGTGTAAAACGACGGCAACCATAGCCGCCCTAAGTTAAACGAATCTTCAACAAAGAGGCCTGAAGAGCATTCCAGTCCGTTTCCGTATCGGCTATCAGCTCAATACGGCTATCGGGCGGGGCAACGTTTTGCGTCTCAATATGCAGATCGAGCTGCTGGCGATTGATACGAACCAGCCCTTCGGCAATACGCATGACGCCTTTAACTCGTCCAACCGGCGCCAGGCGCGCCCATTCAAGCAGAGCGACGGTATCGAAGACGGTTTCAGCGTCAAAAATCCAGCCGCAGGCGTGATAGCCCTGAGCGCTATTGAGGCTACGACGCCAGCGCTGGTGCGCGGGAAGGCTAAGCGCGGCAAGGCCTTTTTTCTGCCCGTGGTCGTGCGCATGCCCGACCCCTGCGGGTAGCGGCGCCAGATTGCGGCGCGGCAAATCAAGCAGCTCCGGGTCGATATTACCTTGGCTAGCGCTGACGCAGCGACGCTCACCGGCGTACGCCTCACGCCAGGCGACAAAAGCGCGCTGGCTCTCCTCCGTCGAGCGGTCGGCTTTATTGCTGACAATAACGTCAGCGGCAGCCAGCTGGTCGCGAAAGTTTTCGTTGCTCACGACTTTTTCGTCCAGCAGCTGACGCGGGTCCAATATGCACAGGGTGGCGCGCAGATCGATCCACGGCGCGTAGACCGGCGCGGTCAGCATATCGAGGATCTGTTTAGGATGGCCTAGTCCGGTGGGTTCTATCAGCAGACGGTCAGGTTTGCCCTGGCGCAGCAGGGTGTTGAGCCCAACCTGCATCGGCAGGCCGTTAACGCAGCACATGCAGCCGCCGGGGATCTCTTTCAGCAGCGCGCCGCTTTCCGCCAGCAGCGCGCCGTCAATGCCCACTTCGCCAAACTCGTTGACCAGTACGGCCCATTTTTCATTTGCGGGCTTATTGGCCAGCAGGTGCAGAATGGAAGTGGTCTTACCGCTGCCGAGAAACCCCGTGATCAAGTTGGTTTTGGTCACTTTTTCTCCAGGATAAATGTAATGTTGTAACAGTTGAGGCTATCCTGACGAAAAAAAGGGGAAAAGAGAAGCGTTAACGCGGACAGAAAGGCGCTCCGTCCGCTTAAAGGCAGAAATTGTTAATCATTCAGCGCGGCGGCGACGGCCTGGCGCGCGCCAAAAGCGGCGAGCTGATGCCACGCGGCGGTGACATCAGCGACGAACTGCGGATTCTGCGGCAGGTCGCGGCCGAAGATCTCCTCAAGCGTAAGCAGCGCCGCTACGCGCTGTCGCTCATCGCTGGTGGCAACGAGGTGGTGTATTTTATCGGCCAGCGGATCGCGAATATCAATGACGGCTCCGGCGTCATCCACGCCGCTAACATAGCGCATCCAGCCAGCGACGCCCAGCGCCAGTAGCGGCCAGCGGCTCTCTTGCGCAAGATGGACGCGAATTCCGTCAAGCATACGTTGCGGCAGCTTCTGGCTACCGTCCATGGCGATTTGCCAGGTGCGGTGCTTCAGCGCCGGGTTGCTGAAACGTTCGATCAGGCTGTCAGCGTATGCCGACAGGTCAACGCCCTGAATGGATAGCGTCGGCGCCTGTTCATCAACCATCAGCCGGTATGCGGCGCTGTGAAAAATCGGATCCTGCATGCAGTCGCTAATATGCGCATGGCCCGCCAGGTAGCCAAGCCAGGCGAGGAACGAGTGGCTACCGTTGAGCATCCGCAGCTTCATCTGCTCCCACGGTAAAACGTCGTCGGTCATCTGAACGCCCGCCGTTTCCCAGTCCGGGCGACCGGCCACGAAGTTATCTTCAATAACCCACTGAATAAAGGGTTCGCAGCTGATGGCGCAGGGATCTTCTACGCCCAACGCAGCGCGAATTTCCGCCAGCGACTCCTCGGTGGCGGCTGGTACGATGCGATCAACCATGGTGCCGGGGAAGCTGACGTGCTCAGCAATCCACTGTGCCAGCTGCGGATCGCGTTTTTCAGCCATGCCCAGCACGGCGTTTTTCACTACATGTCCATTATCAGGGATATTGTCGCAGGAGAGCACGGTAAAGGGTGACAGCCCTCGCTGACGGCGGCGCGCCAGCGCTTCAACCAGTATTCCAGGAACCGATTGCGGCAAAGTCGGGTTTTGCAGATCGTGAATAATACGCGGCTGCGTCATATCCAGCAGGCCGCTGGCGGGGTCGATGCAGTAGCCTTTTTCGGTAATGGTCAGAGAGACAATCGCCACCTGCGGTTCACAAAATTTCTCAATAATAGCGGCGAGCGAATCGAGTTTAGCGTTCAGACATTCATGCACGGCGCCGACAACAATTGGCTGGCTGCCCTCTGCGCCTTTTTCCAGCACGGTAAACAGGTGGTTTTGCTGGCGAAGCTGGCTCATCAGCCGATCGCCGCTGAACAGGCTAATCTCACAAATCCCCCAGTCTCCGCCGCTGGCGTTAAGCACCCGATCGGTGAGTAGCGCCTGATGCGCGCGATGAAAAGCGCCAAAGCCGAAATGCACAATACGTGAGCGCAGCTGGCTGCGGTCATAATGAGGGAGCTGTACGCCTTCCGGCAGCGTGGCCGTCGCAATGGTAGTCATTCTTAATACACCTGATTAACCGATAATTAACATCTCTAGTGTAAAGTTATATGACAACAAATTAAATTGGTGAGCCTTGTTTATCCGCTTAGTGTGAGCTTGATCAAGCAATCGAGCGCTGTTTAGCGAAGATCCTGCTAACAGGAGCGGGAAATTAGCGATAATTTCGTCGCTATTGGTATGACAACTTTGGGAGGTTTTGTAGGGGATAGCCTGGCGATGATGAAGGGCCAACAGCCGTATGGCGCGCATTAAGAAGCAAAAAGACAGCCATTGACTGTCTTTTGCATTTTGCACTGACTTTAAAGGCTGGATTTAGTCCGCACGGCCCATGTAGCGGCTCTCTTCGATATGAATACGAATGCGCTCGCCCGCGCTGAGGTATTCTGGCACCTGAACGACCAGGCCGGTGCTGAGGGTAGCCGGTTTGTTGCGGGCGCTGGCGGATGCGCCTTTGATGCCCGGCGCCGTCTCAATGATTTCCAGATCCACGGTCTGCGGCAGTTCCAGCGCCAGCAGTTGGCCGTCCCAGGTCAGAACCTGCATGTCAGGCATGCCGCCTTCCGGCATAAACAGCAGCTCTTCTTCGATTTGCTCTTTGGTGAAGATATACGGGGTGTAATCTTCTTTATCCATAAAGACGTATTCATTGCCATCGATATAGGAGAAGTCAACGAAGCGGCGGGTCAGGGTAACGGTATCGACAATGTCGTCGCCTTTGAAGCGCTCTTCCACTTTCAGGCCGGTGCGCACATCGGAGAAACGCATTTTGTACAGCGTCGCTGCGCCGCGGGCGCTCGGTGACTGAATATCAATATTTTTAACAATCAGCAGTTTGCCGTTGTAATTCAGCACCATACCTTTCTTAATTTCATTCGCTCTTGGCATTGCAGTAATCCTGTCACTTAAAGGGTCGAAAATATCGCGTAAAACTACTCGCGCCGGGCCTTTCAGGCAAGCGGAATTCGTGTGTTTTGCTATCTTCGGGTAAAACGTTTAGGCTGGGCCGCAAAAGCCTATCGGAAGAGTCGATTATGGAATGCCGCCCTGAATGCGGAGCTTGCTGTATCGCTCCTTCTATCTCCAGCCCTATCCCGGGTATGCCGCAGGGCAAACCGGCAAATACCCGCTGTATACAGCTTTCGGACAATAACCTGTGCGCGATTTTTGGCTCGCCGTTGAGGCCCAAAGTGTGCGCCAGCCTGAAGCCGGAAGCGGAGATGTGCGCCACAAATCGCGAAGAAGCCATGATCTGGCTTCTTCATCTTGAGCTGAGTACTTCGTGACGTCGGAAGCCCGCACGGACACCCTTTATACGTCTTTAATGCGCCACAGGCAGGCCTGAGTGGCGAGGCCCATCACCAGCGCAATCCAGAATACGGCGTGATAGCTCCAGACTTCCGCAACGACCCCCGCCAGCGAACCGGCAATAATCCAGCCAACGCGGATAGTATTGGTATAGAGGGTCGTGGCCGCACCGGCCTGGCCTGGCATCAGGTCCTGAAAATAGAGCATACCGATACCGGCCAGAATGCCGATAAAAATAGCATTCAGCACCTGCAGGGCCAGCAGAAGTCCCGGGGTGTGTACGGTTAGCATGCCGACATAGAACAGCACCCCGGCAACCGCAGAGATCTGCATCAGGAAACGCTTACCGAAACGTTTGGCGTAGTAACCCGCAATCAGCATGGTCGGGATTTCCAGCCCGGCGGCGGTGCCCATCATTAATCCCGCCAGTTTTTCAGGTAAATGCAGCTCATTAATAATGAACAGCGGCATGTTAATGATGTACAGGCTGTTAATTCCCCACATCAGCGTACAGATGATAAACAGCAGCAGCGCGTCGCGGCGGTTGGTGCGCGGCGCTTCAAGATGTCCCGTCACCACCTTCGGCTCTTTGCGCATGCTGGGGAGAAAAAACCAGACTATCGCGCCGCAGACCACGAAGGCAATCGCCGCGCTGAGGTACATCACCGTAAAGCCGAAACCCATCGCCAGCGCGTAGGCCAGCGGCGGGCCGATGACCCATGCCAGCGACACCTGAGCGCGCAGGATCGAGCTGAACATGACCGCCTCGCGGCCCGTTTTGTCCGCATGTTCGCGGGCGAGGGCAAACATCTGCGGGTTCGCGGTGGAACCAAAGCTGCTGAGGAAAACGCCGACGAAGAGCAAAATAAAGTAGTTACGATTCCACGCGAAGAGCACGCAGGCCAGCACGCCCATCAGGCAGCAGAAGACGATCAGCTGCTTGCGGTCGCCTTTGCGATCTGAGCGCCCGGCGAGAAACTGGCTCACCAGAATGCCGATCACCGCGCTGCCGGTAAAAAAGAAGCCGACCATCGCCGGTCGTACGTGAACTTCGTCAGTCAGGAACAGGCTCAGGGTAGGCGTTTGTAGCGCCCCGGCAATGCCCGTCAGGAAGGCGACGATCAGGAAGGCGGAAGAGGTTAAATCGAACCCGCGTCGTGGCAGGGCGGCGCTACTGTTTTGCATGTCGGCTTTCATCGGTTTCAGGAGTCGCGGAGTTTACGCCGTCAGTCAGATAATGAACAGTACCAGGGCACGAATAAATCAAAAAGACGTTTCAAAATTTTGCTTCAGCAAAATGCTGAAGTTCTGGCGGATTTGTCACCACCTCGTCAGCAAAAGTGTGCTGTATCTCTAACTTCTGTTATCGGGAGAGTAACTTTTCTTGCGCGCTGCCTAATAAAGGTACAGACTTCTTGAAACGTTTCAGCGTCATCGGGAGATTCTCCGGCAGTCAGGTGACGCATTTTTTCTCAAAGTAGCTGAAACGATTCAATTCAGCAGGAGAGGAGAACCATGTTCCAGTTATCTGTGCAGGATATTCATCCCGGTCAGCAGGCCGGTAATAAAGAAGAGGCTATTCGTCAGGTTGCCTCCGCGCTGGTTAGCGCGGGCAATGTGGCTGAAGGGTACATCAACGGGATGCTGGCTCGCGAGCAGCAAACCTCCACTTTCCTTGGCAACGGTATTGCGATTCCGCACGGCACCACCGACACGCGCGATCAGGTGCTGAAAACCGGCGTTCAGGTTTATCAGTTCCCGCAGGGCGTGACCTGGGGCGAAGGGCAGACCGCCTACGTCGCTATCGGTATCGCCGCCAGTTCGGATGAACACCTTGGGCTGCTGCGTCAGCTGACCCATGTGCTGAGTGACGACTCGGTTGCTGAACAGCTAAAGTCCGCCACCACCGCTGAAGAGCTGCGCGCCCTGCTGATGGGTGAAAAGCAGAGCGAAGCGCTGAAGCTGGATAACGAAACGCTGACCCTGGACGTGGTCGCCAGCGATCTGCTGACCCTGCAGGCGCTCAACGCCGCGCGGCTGAAAGAAGCGGGCGCCGTCGATGCTTCCTTTGTTAGCCATGCGATTAATGACAAACCGCTGAACCTCGGCCAGGGCATCTGGCTGAACGACAGTCCGGAAGGCAACCTGCGTAGCGCCATTGCGGTGAGCCGCGCGGCCAACGCCTTTATTCGCGATGAGCAGCCGGTTTCCCTGCTGATCACCGTGGCGATGGCCGATGACCAGCCGACGGCGGTCCTTAATCGCCTGAGCAATTTGCTGCTGGACAAAAAAGCTGACCGTTTGCTGAAGTCCGATGGCGCAACGCTGCTGGCGCTGCTGACCAGCGACGATGCGATTGCTGAAGATGTTCTCAGCGCTGAATACGTTATCCGCAACGAGCACGGGCTGCACGCGCGTCCCGGCACGATGCTGGTGAATACCATTAAACAATTTTCCAGCGACATTACGGTCACTAACCTCGATGGTTCGGGCAAGCCGGCAAACGGCCGCAGCCTGATGAAAGTCGTGGCCCTGGGCGTGAAAAAAGGTCACCGCTTGCGCTTCACCGCGCAGGGTGAAGATGCGCAGCAGGCGCTGGATGCGATTGGCGAAGCGATCGCCGCAGGCCTTGGGGAGGGCGCATAAATGAGCAGACGTGTCGCAACGATTACTTTAAACCCGGCCTATGACCTGGTGGGTTTTACCCCGGAAATTGAACGCGGTGAGGTTAACCTTGTTCGCACGACCGGCTTGCACGCCGCAGGGAAGGGGATCAACGTTGCAAAAGTGCTGAAAGATCTCGGTATCGACGTCACCGTGGGCGGTTTTCTCGGTAAAGATAATCAGGATGGCTTTCAGCAACTGTTCAGTGAGCTGGGTATCGCTAACCGTTTTCAGGTCGTTCAGGGCCGTACCCGTATTAACGTGAAGCTGACAGAAAAAGATGGCGAAGTGACCGACTTCAACTTCTCCGGCTTTGAAGTCACGCCGGGTGACTGGGAGCGTTTTGTTAACGACTCCCTGAGCTGGCTGGGCCAGTTCGATATGGTCTGCGTGAGCGGCAGCTTACCTTCCGGCGTAAGTCCGGAAGCGTTCACCGACTGGATGACCCGCTTGCGCAGCCAGTGCCCGTGCATCATTTTTGACAGCAGCCGCGAAGCGCTGGTTGCCGGTCTTAAAGCGGCGCCGTGGCTGGTTAAACCTAACCGTCGTGAGCTGGAAATCTGGGCGGGTCGCAAGTTACCTGAAATGAAGGATGTGATTGAGGCCGCTCATGCGCTGCGCGAGCAGGGGATTGCCCACGTGGTGATCTCCCTTGGCGAAGAAGGCGCCCTGTGGGTTAACGCCTCCGGCGAGTGGATTGCCAAGCCGCCTTCAGTGGAAGTGGTTAGCACCGTTGGCGCGGGCGATTCAATGGTTGGCGGCCTGATTTACGGACTGCTGATGCGTGAGTCCAGCGAGCATACGCTGCGCCTGGCAACGGCCGTCGCCGCGCTGGCGGTGAGTCAGAGCAATGTCGGTATTACCGATCGTACCCAGTTGGCCGCAATGATGGCGCGCGTCGACTTACAACCCTTTAATTAACAGCAGGAGAGGCATAATGAAAACGCTGCTGATTATTGATGCCGGGCTCGGACAGGCCCGCGCCTATATGGCGAAGACCCTGTTAAGCACCGCGGCGCAAAAAGCGCAACTTGAACTGATTGATAACCCAAACGACGCTGAGCTGGCGATTGTGCTGGGCGCGACGCTGCCAGCTGACAGCGCGCTGAACGGCAAAAAGGTTTATCTCGGCGATATTAATCGCGCCGTTGCTCACCCGGAACTATTCCTCGGGGAAGCCAGGAGCCATGCCACGCCATATGCCGCTCCGGCTGCTACAGCTTTACCGGCGGAAACTCATGGTCCGAAACGCATTGTGGCGGTCACTGCCTGCCCGACCGGCGTCGCGCACACCTTTATGGCGGCGGAAGCGATTGAAACCGAAGCCAAAAAACGCGGCTGGTGGGTGAAAGTTGAAACTCGCGGCTCCGTGGGTGCGGGTAATGCCATCACTCCTGAAGAGGTTGAGCAGGCGGATCTGGTGGTTGTCGCGGCTGATATCGAAGTGGATCTGGCGAAATTTGCCGGCAAGCCGATGTATCGCACCACTACCGGTCTGGCGCTGAAGAAAACCGCTCAGGAGCTGGATAAAGCCGTTGTTGAAGCGAAACCATATCAGCCTGCGGGTAAATCCCAGGCCGCGGCAGAAGGCAAAAAAGAGTCCGCGGGCGCCTATCGTCACCTGCTGACTGGCGTATCGTATATGTTGCCGATGGTGGTAGCGGGCGGCCTGTGTATCGCGCTCTCCTTCGCTTTTGGTATCAAAGCCTTTGAAGTAAAAGACACTCTGGCCGCCGCGCTGATGCAAATCGGCGGGGGATCAGCCTTCGCGCTGATGGTACCGGTACTGGCGGGCTTTATTGCCTTCTCCATCGCTGACCGCCCTGGCCTGACGCCAGGTCTTATCGGCGGTATGCTGGCGGTTAGCACCGGATCTGGCTTTATCGGCGGTATTATCGCCGGCTTCCTTGCCGGTTACGTGGCGAAAGCGATCAGTACTAGGCTGAAACTGCCGCAAAGTATGGAAGCGCTGAAACCGATCCTCATCATTCCGCTGGTTTCCAGCCTGATCGTGGGTCTGGCAATGATTTACCTGATTGGTAAACCCGTTGCCGGAATCCTCGAAGGCCTGACCCACTGGCTACAAACTATGGGGACGGCGAACGCGGTTCTGCTCGGTGCAATTCTCGGCGGTATGATGTGTACCGACATGGGCGGCCCGGTGAACAAAGCAGCTTACGCCTTTGGTGTTGGTCTTCTGAGTACCCAAACCTATGCCCCGATGGCGGCCATTATGGCGGCAGGTATGGTTCCACCGCTGGCGCTGGGTCTGGCGACGCTGATTGCGCGTAAAAAGTTTGACAAAGCGCAGCAGGAAGGCGGTAAAGCCGCACTGGTTCTCGGCCTGTGCTTTATCACCGAAGGAGCAATTCCTTTTGCCGCTCGCGATCCGATGCGCGTCCTGCCTTGCTGTATCGTTGGCGGCGCGGCGACCGGTGCGATGTCCATGTGGGTTGGCGCGAAACTGATGGCGCCGCACGGCGGTCTGTTCGTCCTGCTGATCCCTGGCGCGATTACCCCGGTGCTCGGATATCTGATGGCGATTGTGGTCGGTACGCTGGTCGCAGGCCTTTCCTACGCGGTGCTGAAACGTCCTGAAGTTCAGGTGGAAGAAAAAGTCGCCTGATCGACGGTGTTACACGCAAAAGGGCAGAGTCTTCTCTGCCCTTTTTTTATGCCGTATCCGCCCTCTGCTTAACCCGCCATATGTGCTCTCCTTCGCATTTTTAAGCTGTTTAAAAACCATACTAGCCAAATTTTGTGATTCTCTTCATGTTCATATGAAATCCCTCTGGCGGACCCCTTTACTTTAAAACCAATCCGCTTAACATAAACACATGTTCATATTCAAACATGTGTTTAATTGGAGGGTGCTGATTGGGCGTATGATTATTTACTGATATTCAAACATTCCACTGCCAAAGCGTTTTTGTATGCTGGAGGGTATTTTATGCCTGAAAATGATTACGTTGTAATTATTGGATCGGCAAATATGGATGTTGCTGGTTATTCCCATGTATCGTTGAACTATGCTGATTCTAACCCCGGAAAAATAAAATACACTCCCGGTGGAGTGGGGCGGAATATTGCGCAGAATATTGCTTTATTGAATAAACCATCCTGGCTACTGTCGGTTGTCGGAGATGATTTCTATGGCCACTCCCTATTAAAACAAACGGCTCAGTCCGGCGTTCATGTCGATAAATGTCAGATCGTCCACGGCGAGGGGACATCGAGCTATTTATCGCTGCTCGATAATACCGGTGAAATGCTGGTGGCGATTAATGATATGAGTATCACCGAGCATATTACGCCAGCCTTTTTAAGCCAGCACCGGGATTTTATTCGCAGCGCTGCGGTCATCGTCGTTGACTGTAATATCAGCGAATCGGCGCTGGCCTGGTTGATGGAAAATAGCGGCCCGACACCCATTTTTGTTGACCCGGTCTCTGCCTGGAAGTGCGTGAAAATCAGCCAGCATCTGGGGCGTATCCACACTCTGAAACCGAACCGAATTGAAGCTGAAACGCTGAGCGGAATTGCGCTTTCCGGCACTGATGACGTCGCGCGCGTTGCCGACTGGTTTCACCAGCGTGGCCTGCGGCGCCTGGTGCTGAGCATGGGGGGCGACGGGGTTTACTTCAGCGAGAAAGACGGCGAGCGCGGCTGGTCGGCGCCGTTAAAAACCCAGGTAGTCAACGTCACCGGCGCCGGTGACGCCATGATGGCCGGTCTGGCCTGCTGCTGGCTCGACGGCTGTTCATTTTCGCAAGCGGTGAAGTTTGCTCAGGGATGCTCTTCTCTGGCGCTCTCATCGGAATTCACCAATAACCCTGAATTATCTTACGCCAACGTAAAAAAGGTAGTGGAGAACGAACATGTCTGAATTAAATATTTCCTCTGAATTATTACAGGTTTCTGCGGAAGTTCAGCAGGCATTAAAGAATAACCAACCCATAGTCGCGCTGGAGTCGACTATTATTTCTCACGGAATGCCGTTTCCAGAAAATGCGCAGACCGCGCTGGAAGTCGAAGAAACGATTCGCCGTCAGGGAGCGGTGCCGGCAACAATTGCGATTATTCATGGCGTTATGAAAGTTGGCCTGAGCCGCGAAGAAATTGAATTGCTCGGTCGTGAAGGACATAACGTTACCAAAGTCAGTCGCCGTGATTTACCTTTTGTTGTCGCCGCAGGATTAAATGGCGCGACCACCGTGGCTTCTACCATGATTATTGCCGCCATGGCCGGGATAAAAGTCTTCGCGACCGGCGGTATTGGCGGTGTGCACCGCGGAGCTGAGCACACTTTTGATATTTCCGCCGATTTACAGGAACTGGCCAATACCAATGTTACCGTAGTTTGTGCCGGCGCAAAATCTATTCTCGACCTTGGATTAACAACCGAATATTTAGAAACGTTTGGCGTTCCGCTTATTGGCTATCAAACTTCGGCGCTTCCGGCATTTTTCTGTCGAACCAGTCCGTTTGACGTCAGTATTCGCCTGAATAGCGCTAAAGAAATCGCTAAAGCGATGGCGGTGAAATGGCAGTCGGGCCTGAACGGGGGCATGGTGGTGGCGAACCCGATACCGGAACAGTTTGCGATGCCGGAAGCAAAAATCAACGCCGCCATCGATCAGGCGGTGAAGGAAGCGGAAGAGCAGGGTGTGGTGGGTAAGGAGAGTACGCCGTTCCTGCTGGCCCGCGTAGCGGAGCTAACCGGCGGAGATAGCCTGAAATCCAATATTCAGCTGGTCTTCAATAATGCCGTGCTGGCCTGCGAGATTGCCAAAGAGTATCAGCAGATCGCCTGACGACAGTAGCGGGCTGTTTGCGGTTGCCCGCCCCGATATCAAATATACCGAAAGCCTGGCCTGACGCCGGGTTTTCCTCCAGGTAAGGATATCATTATGGACATCATGAGAAGTCTTTTGGGGATGGTGGTATTGCTGGCCATCGCCTTTGCGCTGTCAGTAAATAAAAAACGCATCAGTATCAGAACCGTAGGGGCCGCACTGCTGCTGCAGATCGTGATTGGCGGAGTGATGCTCTATTTCCCGCCGGGCAAGTGGCTGGTGGAACAGGCGGCGCTCGGGGTACATAAAGTCATGTCCTACAGCGACGCCGGAAGCGCGTTTATTTTTGGATCGCTTGTCGGTCCGAAAATGGATGTGCTGTTTGACGGCGCGGGTTTTATCTTCGCCTTCCGCGTGCTGCCCGCCATCATTTTTGTCACCGCGCTGATAAGCCTGCTTTACTACCTCGGCGTGATGGGGCTGCTGATCCGGATTCTCGGCGGTATCTTCCAGAAAGCGCTGAATATCAGCAAGATTGAGTCCTTTGTCGCCGTGACCACCATCTTTCTTGGCCAAAATGAGATCCCGGCGATCGTCAAACCCTTTATCGACCGTCTCAACCGCAATGAGCTGTTTACCGCCATTTGTAGCGGGATGGCGTCGATCGCCGGATCGATGATGATCGGCTATGCCGGCATGGGCGTACCGATCGATTATCTGCTGGCCGCTTCGCTGATGGCTATTCCCGGCGGGATTCTGTTTGCTCGCATGCTGAGCCCGGCAACCGAAGCCTCCCGGGTCACTTTCGATAATCTCTCCTTCACCGAGACGCCGCCGAAAAGCATTATCGAGGCGGCAGCATCCGGGGCGATGACCGGGCTGAAAATTGCCGCCGGGGTGGCAACGGTGGTGATGGCATTTGTGGCGATCATCGCGTTGCTGAACGGTATTATCGGCGGCATTGGCGGCTGGTTTGGCTACGGTCACGCCACGCTGGAGGGTATTTTCGGTTTCCTGCTCGCGCCTCTGGCGTGGATTATGGGCGTTGACTGGAGCGATGCGACGCTGGCGGGAAGCCTGATTGGCCAAAAGCTGGCGATAAACGAATTCGTCGCCTACCTCAACTTTTCGCCTTATCTGCAAACCGGCGGTACCCTGGACGTGAAAACCGTAGCGATTATCTCGTTTGCGCTGTGCGGTTTCGCCAACTTTGGCTCAATAGGTGTGGTTGTCGGGGCATTTTCGGCTATTTCACCGCAGCGCGCGCCGGAAATTGCTCAGCTTGGGCTGCGCGCTCTGGCGGCGGCCACGCTCTCTAACCTGATGAGCGCCACCATTGCCGGGTTCTTTATCGGTCTGGCATAAAACAGCGCGCGCACCGCGCCTGCGGTGCGCGATGCTATAGGCTGGGAAGTAAATTGAGCGCGTTATCAACGGATAAAGAAGGGTTGTTGATGCTGTCGCTGGCGCGGGTAATGGCGGTGCAGGCCATGGCGAAAGCGACGCTCTCTTTGAAATCGCTGCCGTCAAGATAGCTATAAAGCAGCCCGGCCATCAGCGCATCGTCGGCGCCAAAGCTGTCTATCGTGGTATGGCCCGGTAGCTTCATCTGAAAACGTTCACCGCCGGCTTCGCTACAGAAAACGGAATCGTCTTCCGAGCAAATTACCACGCGCCGCGTTCCCCTTTCGTGCAGCCAGGCTAACGCGCGATCGCGATCGGCCTCGTTTTCAATGGGTTCTCCCCAGAGGATCTGCAGTTCGCGCAGCGTCGGCTTGAGGGTATGGATCTTTCCCAGCCACGGGCGAATGCGGTGCGCTTTAAACTCCGACACGGTATCAACAAATACCGGAATAGCGTTGGCCAGCGTAAATACCCACTCCAGCAACGGCTCCGTTAAATTACAATCGACCAGGATGACGCCGGCATGGGTCAGCAGATCCCGATATTGATTCAGCAGCTGCGGGGTGAGCGACTGTAAGATATGCGTATCGTTAATCGCCAGCACCGTCTCTTCCTGCGGATTGGCGATGGAGAGATAGGTGGCGGTATTGTGACCGTGCAGGCGGATACAGCTTTGCACGTTAACCCCGGCTTGTCGGGTCTGCTCAAGCAACGTTTCGCCGTAAAAGTCGCTGCCGACGGCGGAAATCAGATGCACATCGCGGCCCAGCAGCGCCAGGTTATGCGCGATGTTCCGCGCCACTCCGCCGGCGGAGCACTGGATATTGCCCGGGTTGGAGACCGGTTGGGGATAATGAATATCGGCAATGCCGCGGATATCCATATTCACCGCGCCCAGCGAGACGCAATACTCCTGCTCGGTAAGGATGTAGCCTTTGCCCTTGATAGCCCCCTTACGCGTAAGGTCCATAATATGCGCGGCTACGCGGGAGCGGCTAATCTGCAGAATATCGGCAATCTCATGCTGCTGAATCAGCGGATTGCGCCGCAAAATTTTGAGGATCTGCTTTTCCCTATCGTTCATATCAGACCACGGCCTCTTCCGTCTGCTGCGCCCGCAGCCAGGCTATCTCTTCCGCCCAGATATCAGGATTGATCGTTTCCAGGATCAGCGGGATACCGTCAAAGCGGTTATCCTGCATTATCCAGCGGAAGGCATCGTGGCCGATATTGCCTTCACCCAGGCTGTGGTGGCGGTCAACGCGGCTGCCGAACGTGCTTTTCGCATCGTTCAGATGCATACCGCGCAGATACTGAAAACCGACAATCCGTTCAAAATCAGCGAAGGTTTTTTCACACTCTTCGGCGCTACGCAGGTCGTAGCCGGCGGCGAAGGCGTGGCAGGTATCAATGCACACGCCGACGCGCGATTTATCTTCCACGCCATCGATGATGGCCGCCAGGTGTTCAAACTTAAACCCCAGGTTACTGCCCTGGCCGGCGGTGTTTTCAATGACCGCCGTCACGCCTTCGGTTTTGGCCAGCGCGATGTTAATGGACTCGGCAATGCGCGCCAGGCATTCGTCTTCTGGAATTTGCTGCAGATGACTACCCGGATGAAAATTGAGCAGCGTCAGGCCGAGCTGCTGGCAGCGGGAGAGTTCATCAATAAAGGCATCGCGGGATTTTTCCAGCGCGTCCGCAACCGGGTGGCCGAGGTTAATCAGATAGCTGTCGTGCGGCAGAATTTGTCCCGGGCCGAAATGATGCTTCTCGCAGGCGGCTTTAAATTCAGCAATGGTGTCGTCGCTCAAAGGCGCGGCGCGCCACTGGCGCTGGTTTTTGGTGAAGAGGGCAAATGCGGTTGCGCCGATTTCGGCTGCGCGAATGGCGGCATTGGCTACACCGCCGGAGGCGCTGACGTGCGCTCCAATGTATTTCATAAAAAAACTCCAGTTAAGCCGCTGGGGGGAGGGTAATGATAGCGGCTTAGCCGGAGAGTTACATCATCCTTAATACAACCTGAGTATTGAGGAGACTCAGGCCATCAGACTGTGGATAGCAAGGTTAATCGCGCCGCCGCCGACAATCAGCCAGACAAAGAGCATCAACGCCATCAGCAGCGGTTTAGCGCCGGCTTTTTTCAGCGCGCTGACGTGGGTGGTCAGGCCGAGGGCCGCCATCGCCATCGCCAGCAGCACGGTATCCAGGGTCACCAGCATATCAACTACCGCTTTCGGCAGCAGGTGGAAGGAGTTAAATACCGCCACCAGAATAAACAGGATCGCAAACCACGGAATGGTGATTTTGCTTTTCTCGCCGCCGTTTGCCGGGGCTAATTGCTTCACGCGAGCGGCAAGGAACAGCAGGAACGGAGCCAGCATCATCACGCGCAGCATTTTTGCAATCACCGCCGCGTTTTCCGCATCCGGACTTACGGCGTGGCCGGCGGCGACAACCTGGGCAACCTCATGCATCGTCGAACCCATATAGATGCCGTAGGCCTCCGGCGTAAACCAGTGCGCCAGGAAAGGATAAACCGCCGGGTACAGGAAGATAGCAATGGTACCGAAAATCACCACCGTGGCCACGGCGACCGTCACTTTGCTGGCCTCCGCTTTGACGACCGGTTCCGTCGCCAGGACCGCTGCCGCGCCGCAAATGCTGCTACCGGCGCCAATCAGCCAACTGGTATGTTTATCGAGGCCGAAAACCTTTTGCCCAAGAAAACAGGCGATAAAAAAGGTGCTGGAAAGCGTCAGTACATCAATCACGATACCGCTGACGCCAACGTCAGCAATCTGGGCGAACGTCAGGCGAAAGCCGTATAGAATGATGCCGAGGCGCAGCAGGTGCTGTTTGGCAAAGAGTACGCCGCCGTCGCAGGGCTGCCAGATTTTCGGGTAAACCGTGTTACCGATGACCATGCCGAACAAAATGGCCAACGTAAGGGCGCTGAAGCCCGCGCCAGCGATTGCCGGAAAACTACCGGCCCACAGCGCTGCGCCGGTGAGCAGGGCGGTCAGCGCCAGTCCAGGTGCAAAGTGCCGCAATGGGCGATGTTTAGTCGGTAAAGTGAGTGCTGTCATAACCTTCTCCTTTGTCTGGGAAAAGCATACGACGCGCTGGTTTAAATATAAAATTGATTATATATTTATAATTAATCGTAATAAGTGGTAAACGAGCGGTTTCGCGGTTTGAGCATGATGTGCATAAGCCTTAGCCGCGGATGCCGGGTCGTCTATAAAGGCAGGAAAAATCATGCATATCACGCTACGGCAGCTGGAAGTTTTTGCTGAAGTTCTGAAAAGCGGGTCGACGACCCAGGCCTCGCAAATGCTGGCGCTGTCGCAGTCGGCGGTCAGCGCCGCGCTGACCGATCTTGAAGGGCAGTTGGGAGTGCAGCTGTTTGACCGCGTCGGGAAAAGGCTGGTGGTCAACGAACACGGCAGGCTGCTCTATCCGCGGGCGCTGGCGCTGCTGGAGCGGGCGCTGGAGATAGAGCAGCTGTTTCGCGGCGACAACGGCGCGATTCGCGTCTACGCCAGCAGCACCATCGGCAACTATATCTTGCCGGAGATCATTGCGCGCTATCGACGCGACCTGCCGGATTTACCGCTGGAGCTGAGTGTGGGCAATAGCCAGGACGTGATCAACGCGGTGGCCGATCTGCGGGTGGATATCGGGTTGATTGAAGGTCCCTGCCACGCGGCGGATATTATCGCCGAACCCTGGCTGGAAGATGAACTGGTGGTCTTTGCCGCGCCGGATTCACCGCTGCTGGAAGGGGAGGTGACGCTGCAACGGCTGGCGGAGGCGCCGTGGATTCTACGCGAGCACGGCTCCGGGACCCGGGAAATTGTCGACTATTTATTATTATCGCATCTACCGGCATTTCATCTTGGAATGGAACTGGGTAATTCGGAAGCCATCAAGCACGCGGTACGCCATGGTCTGGGCATTAGCTGTCTGTCGCGACGCGTGGTTGCGGAGCAGCTTGAAGTGGGATCGCTGGTGGCACTGAAGATTCCGCTGCCGCGCTTAACCCGCACCCTGTGGCGTATTCATCACCGCCAGAAGCATATTTCCAAGGCATTACAGCGTTTCCTGAGCTATTGCGAGATCGCAACCTGATACGCGAGGTTTTGCACCGGCGCCAGCCCGTGTTGAACGCAAATATCCGCTGTTTTCGCGTAATACCATGTTCCCCATGGATAAGGTTCCCAGCAGCGAATATAGCGGTCAGGGCTAAAAAGGGTGAAATGTAAAACCAGAATCAGCGTATTTGCGGTGAGCAGCAATAGCGGCGTCAAGTAAAGGCAAGACCTGACGATAGGGGTTGCAAAAGGTAGCGGCGCAGCCTGGGGGAAAAAGAGTTTTTTATTTCCCTCTATGCTCAATATCAGCAGCGCAGGCCCCAGGCAGACAAAGTTTGCTTTTAAAATATTCTGCGAACAGAAATCCGGCGCCCGAGGCAGCCTGAGTAGCGTGAAATAGTCGCCTGCCAGGTAAAGAGAGCACAAAGCAAGCAGAGGGCAAATCAGCGAAACGCCGACCCAGACCGGCCAGTCATACTGAGGCGGCGGTTGCACTTTGCGCATCAATTGCTCCCTCGCTCATCCGGCGATGGCCTGATAATGGTGTAGCCAAAATGCTGGCACCAGCGGCTATTCCTGACGTACATATACGTGGCCCCATGGCCGCCTTTGCTGATACACACGCCAAACTGTGGGCTTTTATAGTGCTCAATAGTGACGTATTGCAGGACATAAAGGCTGACAGACCACACCGGCCCCATCGCTAAAAAGAACAAAAACAGGAGCGTGGCGTAGCGCTCGCCAGGCGTACCGTTGGCGGTGCAGGCGGCAATCAGCGCCATCAGCAGTGCCAGACCGAGAAAGAGGATGCCGGAGAAGAGCGAGTCGGCGCTGTCGACAATATAATCCGGACGGAAGTACCACTCTTCAATAATCTTGATGCTTTGATAGAAGCCAATGATAAAAAGAATGAAGCAAAAGCAAGCTGCGTAGACTCCCTCAGCGAGCGACATGGTGCGGCGTTTGCGCTTGTTCTTGCGTTTCATCGTCGGTTCCTTCCGTGGAATTTCGCGGAAGTTTGCCCGATATCCCTCTGGTTTGTGCATTTATTTGTGCTAATGGCGGATTTGTTCTTTACTAATAATCGGCAGTCGATCATGAAGCTCTCTTATAACTTTGCATTTGTATCGGATGGATCACAGACTCTCTGCTACAATCTCGCCTCGTTTTTTGGATGGATAGCATTTTCACATGGTTTCGGATACTAAAACCACAGAAGCGCCCGGTTTACGTCGTGAACTGAAGGCGCGCCACTTGACCATGATCGCTATTGGCGGTTCCATAGGTACAGGTCTTTTTGTTGCCTCTGGCGCAACGATTTCTCAGGCAGGCCCAGGCGGGGCGCTGCTCTCCTATATTCTCATCGGCCTGATGGTTTATTTCCTGATGACCAGCCTCGGCGAGCTGGCGGCGTTTATGCCGGTCTCCGGCTCTTTTGCTACCTATGGGCAAAATTACGTCGAGGAAGGTTTTGGCTTCGCGCTGGGCTGGAACTACTGGTACAACTGGGCGGTGACCATCGCCGTTGACCTCGTTGCCGCTCAGCTGGTGATGACCTACTGGTTCCCGGACGCGCCCGGCTGGATCTGGAGCGCGCTGTTCCTCGGGATCATGTTCCTGCTGAACTGGATTTCGGTAAAAGGCTTTGGCGAGGCGGAATACTGGTTTTCGCTGATCAAAGTCGCCACCGTCATTATCTTCATTATTGTCGGCGTGATGATGATCTTCGGCATCTTCAAAGGCGCACAGCCTGCGGGCTGGAGCAACTGGGTTGTCGACGATGCGCCGTTCGCGGGCGGCTTTGCGGCAATGATTGGCGTGGCGATGATTGTCGGCTTCTCATTTCAGGGAACCGAGCTTATCGGCATCGCGGCCGGCGAATCGGAAAACCCGGAGAAGAACATCCCGCGCGCGGTGCGGCAGGTGTTCTGGCGTATCCTGCTGTTCTATGTGTTCGCCATCCTGATCATCAGTCTGATTATTCCTTATACCGACCCGAGCCTGCTGCGTAACGACGTGAAAGATATTTCCGTCAGTCCGTTTACGCTGGTATTCCAGCACGCAGGGCTGTTGTCAGCGGCGGCGATTATGAACGCGGTTATTCTGACTGCAGTATTGTCGGCGGGTAACTCCGGGATGTATGCGTCCACCCGCATGCTCTATACCCTGGCCTGCGATGGCAAAGCGCCGCGTATTTTCTCTAAGCTGTCAAAAGGCGGCGTGCCGCGTAATGCGCTGTATGCCACCACGGTGATTGCTGCGCTGTGCTTCCTGAGCTCAATGTTCGGTAACCAGACCGTTTACCTGTGGCTGCTGAACACCTCGGGGATGACCGGCTTTATTGCCTGGCTGGGGATTGCCATCAGCCACTATCGCTTCCGTCGTGGCTACGTTATGCAGGGGAACGATCTGAATAACCTGCCGTACCGTTCAGGCTTCTTCCCGCTGGGGCCGATCTTCGCGTTCGTCCTGTGTCTGATCATTACCCTGGGGCAGAACTACGAAGCGTTCCTCAAAGACACCATCGACTGGGGCGGCGTTGCGGCAACCTATATCGGCATTCCGCTGTTCCTGGTGATCTGGTTTGGCTACAAGCTGGCGAAAGGAACGCGCTTTGTGCGCTACAGTGAAATGAAGTTCCCGGATCGCTTCAAAGGCTAAGGTTAGCTTGCTCGGTCAGATAAAACCCTCTCAACCAGAGGGTTTTTTTATGTCTCCAGTTCTTACAAATTGATACAGATCTCCATAATTGTATTGATAATTGTAATCATTATCTTTATCATTTTCGCCAAATTCAGGATGAAGCCAATCCCCGTATCTTGCAGACACTCAAACTGACAAGGGGCGACCAGCCACATCTACTGTAAAAAATTGCGCGCACGCCGCCGTTAGAGCGGTATGCCGACAGTACCTGTGAGCAGCACCTTTTTTGTTTGTTTTGTTGTACACCTCATGGAGATATGGAATGTTCAGGCTAAACCCTTTTGTCCGGGCCGGATTATGCGCGTCCGTCGTATCCTTAGCGTTTCCGGCGCTGGCCGACGTTAATGAAGAAACGCTGGTCGTCACCGCTGCGGCAACTGAACAGAGCGTCAAAGATGCGCCCGCCAGTATTAGCGTTATCACCCAACAGGATCTGCAGCGTAGACCGGTACAAAACCTGAAGGATGTACTGCGGGAAGTGCCGGGCGTGCAGCTCACCAACGAAGGGGATAACCGCAAGGGGGTGAGTATTCGCGGCCTCAGCAGCGGCTATACGCTGATCCTCGTTGATGGCAAACGCGTTAACTCGCGCAACGCCGTTTTCCGCCACAATGATTTTGACCTTAACTGGATCCCGGTTGATGCCATTGAGCGTATCGAAGTCGTGCGCGGGCCGATGTCTTCCCTCTATGGTTCCGACGCCCTCGGCGGCGTAGTGAATATCATCACTAAAAAAGTCGGCCAGCAGTGGACCGGCACCCTCAGCGCGGACACCACCATTCAGGAACACCGCGATCGCGGCGATACGTACAATGGCCAGTTCTTTACCAGCGGCCCGCTGATTGACGGTGTGCTCGGAATGAAGGCCTACGGCAGCCTGGCAAAGCGCGCCAAGGACGATCAGCAGGCTTCCAGCAACGCAGCTGGCGAAACGCCGCGTATTGAAGGCTTCACCAGCCGCGACGGCAATGTCGAATTCGCCTGGACGCCCAATGACAATCAGGACATTACCGCAGGCTACGGTTTTGATCGCCAGGATCGTGATTCCGACTCTCTCGACCGCAACCGCCTTGAACGGCAGAACTACTCCCTGAGCCACAACGGTCGCTGGGATGTCGGCAATAGCGAGCTGAAATTCTACGGCGAGAAAGTGGATAATAAAAATCCCGGACAGGCCGGCACCATCACTTCTGAGAGTAACGCGGTGGATGGCAAATACGTTCTGCCGCTGGGAATGATTAACCAGCTGCTGACCTTCGGCGGCGAATGGCGCCACGATAAGTTGAAGGATCCGGTCAACCTGAGCAGCGGCGGTAAATCCACTTCCGCCAGCCAGTATGCGCTGTTCCTGGAAGATGAATGGCGGATAATCGAACCTCTGGCCTTAACCACCGGCATCCGTATGGACGATCACCAGACCTATGGCGATCACTGGAGCCCGCGTGCTTATCTGGTCTATAACGCTACCGATACCGTGACCGTGAAGGGCGGCTGGGCGACGGCATTTAAAGCGCCATCGCTGCTGCAGCTGAACCCGGACTGGACCACCAACTCCTGCCGCGGTTCGTGCAGCATTATCGGTAACCCGGATCTGAAGCCGGAAACCAGCGAAAGCTTCGAGCTGGGTTTGTACTATCGCGGCGAAGAGGGCTGGCTTGAAGGCGTGGAAGGAAGCGTCACCACCTTCCAGAACAACGTTGACGATATGATCGATATTCTGCGTACCTCCAGCGCCAGCGAAGCGCCGGGCTATCCGAACTTTGTCGGCTGGAAAACGGTGAACGGGAAACGCGTGCCGGTCTTCCGCTACTTCAACGTCAATAAGGCGCGAATCAAAGGGGTAGAAACGGAATTGAAAGTACCGTTTGGCGATGAATGGAAGCTGACGGTGAACTACACCTATAACGATGGTCGCGACCTGAGTAACGGCGGCGATAAACCGCTGCAGACGCTGCCGTTCCATACGGCTAACGGCACACTCGACTGGAAACCGCTGGACGACTGGTCCTTCTACGTCACCGCCAACTATACCGGCGAACAGCGTTCGGTCAGCACGACGGGCAAAACGCCCGGCGGCTACACCATGTTTGATATCGGCGCGGCCTGGAACGTCACCAAAAACGTCAAGCTGCGCTCCGGGGTGCTTAACGTCGGCGATAAGGATCTGAGCCGCGACGACTACAGCTATACAGAAGAAGGTCGCCGCTACTTTATGGCCGTCGATTACCGCTTCTAACCGGGCGATAAAAGAGGGCTGGCAGATTTCCCTGCCAGCCCTCGCTAAAGGCGCTCAGGTGGCTACTTACCGGGGCGAATAATGGCACGAATACTGCCGCAATTATTTCTAATATACCCTAAATAATTCGAGTTGCAGGAAGGCGGCGACGCAGGGAGTCCCCAGGAGCTTACTTAAGTAAGTGACTGGGGTGAGCGAGGAAAGCCAACGCACATGCAACTTGAAGTATGACGGGTATACACACGATGAGCAGACACCAGATCGGGACGTTGGGCGTTACCTTCATGGTTTGTTCTCCTTGCCTTTCGACGGGTAAGAGACTAACCTGATGTTGTCTAAGCATGCAGATAGCCTCGTGGGTGATTACATTACCTTCGGGGCTTTCTTCTTTCTGCCTCAGCACAACGGTAAAACTCAATCCTGCCCTGAGGCGAAAGCCTCAAGCGCCGCCAAAAATCATACCCCCGACGACGGAAAATACACTATCTCTCTGTATTTATTAGTTTTTGTGACTATTGGATGCTGAGGCATTTTGCGTATCAATGCGCCGGGAAGGGCTTCACGACGCATTGAAGGATCAGGAGAAGAGGTGCCGGGCATGGAAACGCAGGTGGTCCTCAATAAATGAGGCGATAAAGTAGTAGCTGTGATCGTACCCGGGCTGAATACGTAGCGTTAACGGCCAGCTTTTCTGACGCGCGGTTTCCGCCAGCACCGCCGGCTGCAGCTGTTCGGCGAGGAATGCATCGTTATCGCCCTGGTCGATCAAGGTTGGGATCGCATCTGACTCGCTGCTGCCCTGTATTAACGCGCAGCTGTCCCAGGCCTGCCAGTCTGCTTCATTCGCTCCCAGATAGGCGGTAAAGGCTTTTTTGCCCCAGGGAACCTGGGTCGGGTTAACGATAGGCGCAAAGGCGGATACGCTGACGAAGCGGCCCGGATTTTTCAGCGCCATCACCAGCGCACCGTGGCCGCCCATGGAATGCCCGCTGATGGCGCAGCGATCGCTGAGCGTAAACTCGCGGGCAATCAGCTGCGGCAGCTCGTCGCGAAGGTAATCGTACATGCGGAAATGTGCTGACCACGGCGCCTGGGTGGCATTGAGATAAAAGCCCGCGCCTTTGCCCAGATCGTAAGCGCTATCGTCGGCAACGTTATCACCGCGCGGACTGGTGTCCGGCATCACCAGCGCAATGCCGAGCTCGGCGGCGACGCGCTGAGCGCCCGCTTTGGTGGTGAAGTTTTCATCGTTGCAGGTCAGGCCGGAGAGCCAGTAGACAACCGGCGGCGGCGCGTCTGCGGTCTCGGGGGGGAGAAAGATGCTGAAGGTCATTGCGCAGTTCAGCGTGGCGGAGTCGTGCCGCCAGCGTTGCTGCCGACCTTCAAAACAGCGGTGCTCTTCGAGCAGTTCCATGCAGGGCTCCTTAAGTGTCTCAGGCGTAATTTTCCATAATACAGATATTTCATGCGCTGGTGAGTAACTTTCACTTCCTCCTTTTCGGAACGTATTGCATCATTAATGCAACTTTTAACCAACATGCTGACGTTGTCGTCGCGCCGGAATCGCGCTATCGGCGGCGATTAAGTTGGTTGCGGCAAGGTGAGCAGGGCGTTGCGTGACGCATCGTAGTGCGCTGGTCTGGCAGCGTGGAACGAGAGGTGACGCCAATTTCAACAATTATCGATGCGGCTACTGGATTCTGTGCGTCACCTCACGCACAATGAATACAAACTTTGCCCTCAGAAGAGCAAAGAGCGCCACACCTGCAGGAGAATAAAAATGTCATCACTGAGTAAAGAAGCCATACTCGTTCATGAAGCGCTGGTCGCTCGTGGGCTGGAGACGCCGCTGCGTCCGCCAGTGCAAGAAATTGATAATGAAACTCGCAAGCGTCTGATCGCCGGACACATGACCGAGATTATGCAGCTGTTAAACCTTGATCTAAGTGATGACAGCCTGATGGAGACTCCGCATCGCATCGCCAAAATGTACGTCGATGAGATTTTCTCCGGCCTGGACTACGCCCGGTTCCCTAAAATCACCGTCATCGAAAACAAGATGCAGGTTGATGAAATGGTCACCGTGCGTGATATCACCCTGACCAGCACCTGCGAACACCACTTTGTTACGATTGATGGTAAAGCGACGGTGGCCTATATCCCGAAAGATTCGGTGATTGGTCTGTCTAAAATCAACCGTATCGTGCAGTTCTTCTCCCAGCGCCCGCAGGTGCAGGAGCGACTGACGCAGCAGATCCTTACCGCGCTGCAGACCCTGCTGGGAACCAGCAACGTCGCGGTTTCCATCGATGCGGTTCACTACTGCGTAAAAGCGCGCGGTATTCGCGATGCAACCAGCGCCACCACCACCACATCGCTGGGCGGCCTGTTTAAATCCAGCCAGAATACTCGCCAGGAGTTCCTGCGCGCCGTACGTCACCACAACTAAAACGGAGCAGGGTACATGGAGAGAAATGTCACGCTGGACTTCGTCCGCGGCGTCGCCATCCTCGGTATCCTGCTACTGAATATCAGCGCCTTCGGTTTACCGAAGGCCGCCTACCTTAACCCGGCGTGGTCCGGGAGTATCTCCGATAGCGACGCCTGGACCTGGGCGATTCTCGATCTGCTGGCGCAGGTCAAATTCCTGACTCTGTTCGCCCTGTTGTTTGGCGCCGGGCTTCAGCTTTTGCTGCCGCGCGGCAAGCGCTGGATCCAGTCGCGCCTGACGCTGCTGGCGCTGCTGGGCTTTATCCACGGTCTCTTTTTCTGGGACGGCGATATTCTGCTGGCCTATGCGCTGGTAGGGCTGGTGGGCTGGCGGATGATACGCGACGCTCACGATGTTAAATCGCTATTTAATACCGGCGTGGTGCTGTATGTCATCGGCGTGGCGGTACTGCTATTGCTGGGATTAATCTCCGGCAATTCGCCTAATCGTTCGTGGGTGCCGGACGCGGCGAATTTACAGTACGAACAGTACTGGAAGCTGAAAGGCGGCTTTGAAGCGGTGAGTAATCGTGCGGATATGCTGTCGGATAACCTGCTGGCGCTGGGCGCGCAATACGGCTGGCAGCTGGCCGGGATGATGCTGATGGGGGCCGCGCTGATGCGCAGCGGCTGGCTGAAAGGGCAGTTCAGTCTTCGCCACTACCGGCGCACCGGCGCGCTGCTCATCGCTGGCGGCATGGCGGTTAATTTACCCTCTATTTTCGCCCAGTGGCATCTCGGTTGGGATCCTCGCTGGTGCGCATTTCTTCTACAGGCGCCGCGCGAGCTGGGCGCGCCGCTGCAGACTATCGGCTACGCGGCGCTGGCCTGGGGCTTCTGGCCGCAGCTGGCGAAATTTCGTCTGGTGGGGGCCATTGCCTGCGTCGGGCGCACGGCGTTGAGCAACTATCTGCTGCAAACCCTGATTTGCACCACTCTGTTTTACCGCTTCGGCCTGTTTATGAAGTACGACCGCCTACAGCTGCTGTCCTTCGTACCGGCCGTGTGGGCGATTAATCTTCTCTTTTCGTGGCTTTGGCTACGTCATTTCCGTCAGGGTCCCGTTGAGTGGCTATGGCGTCAATTAACCCTGCGTGCGTCGGGGACATCATTAAAAGATACATCCAGATAACGATCTGGATCACAATCATTAACAAAATGGATGTAACCGTTTCCATCCCTGTGACTTCACTCACGTAGCGTGCGGCGCGTCGCTGCCAGAATAGCCACCTTGCTGAACACAGGAGGTGAGTGTGACGTACTGCAATTCCCTAAAGGTCGGTGAGCATGATCACCATTCGTGATGTCGCCCGTCAGGCGGGGGTTTCCGTGGCTACGGTTTCGCGCGTGCTGAATAACAGCGCGCTGGTGAGCCCGGATACGCGAGAAGCGGTAATGAAGGCGGTAACGCTGCTGGGCTATCGGCCCAACGCCAACGCGCAGGCGCTGGCGACCCAGGTCAGCGATACCATCGGCGTGGTCGTGATGGACGTGTCGGACGCCTTTTTTGGCGCGCTGGTCAAAGCGGTAGATACCGTCGCCCAGCAGCATCAAAAATATGTGCTTATCGGCAATAGCTATCATGAAGCGGAAAAAGAGCGTAACGCCATTGAAGTACTGATTCGCCAGCGCTGTTCGGCGCTGATCGTTCACTCCAAAGCGTTGAGCGATGCGGAGCTGGGGGATTTTATGGAGCACATGCCGGGAATGGTGCTGATTAACCGCATCGTGCCGGGATACGCCCACCGCTGCGTCGGGCTGGATAACGTCAGCGGCGCGCTGATGGCGACCCGCATGCTGCTCAATCATGGCCACCAGCGCATCGGCTACCTCTCTTCTAATCACGGTATTGAAGATGATGATTTACGTCGGGAAGGGTGGAGCAGGGCGTTACATGAGCAAGGCATTATCGCTCCCGACGGCTGGATAGGCTCAGGTTCGCCGGATATGCAGGGCGGGGAGGCGGCGATGGTAGAGCTGCTGGGGCGTAACCTCGGCCTGACCGCGGTCTTTGCCTATAACGACAGCATGGCGGCCGGGGCGCTAACGACGCTTAAAGATAACGGTATTGCCGTGCCGCAGCACCTTTCACTGATTGGTTTTGATGATATTCCCATTTCGCGCTACACCGACCCGCAGTTGACCACGGTGCGCTACCCGATCATGTCGATGGCAAAACTGGCGACAGAGCTGGCGCTGCAGGGGGCTGCCGGGAAGCTGGATCGCGAAGCCAGCCACTGCTTTATGCCGACGCTGGTGCGTCGACATTCGGTGGCGCAGAGGCAAATTGTGGGGCCGATCACTAACTAATTATCTGGCTGATGTAACCGCTTTCAATATGTGAGTGATTTCACAGTTTGTTAACATTAAGCTGACTATGATTGCTGCGTTTACAAGTCTGAACATACTATGTCACGGTGATTAATCACTTTTACAGCAGTAATCGGCGGTTAAACGATTAATTAAGCCGTTTTTCAGGAGCGTTACCCTACACGGAAGACAGAATTACAGTCGTGAATGTCGCTGTGCGGTAACATCAATGTAACACTCGCCAGCCGTTTTCACTCCAAAGACCCTGCATAATAAAACCGGAGATTCCATGAATAAGAAGGTGTTAACCCTGTCTGCTGTAATGGCTAGCATGTTATTCGGCGCCGCCGCTCACGCCGCAGATACGCGTATCGGCGTGACGATTTATAAATACGACGACAACTTTATGTCGGTAGTGCGTAAGGCAATCGAAAAAGACGGTAAATCAGCGCCGGATGTTCAGCTGCTGATGAATGACTCGCAGAACGACCAGTCCAAACAGAACGATCAGATTGACGTCCTGCTGGCAAAAGGGGTGAAGGCGCTGGCGATTAACCTGGTTGACCCCGCAGCGGCGGGTACGGTAATCGATAAAGCCCGTGGCCAGAATGTGCCGGTGGTATTCTTTAACAAAGAACCTTCCCGCAAGGCGCTGGATAGCTACGATAAAGCATACTACGTCGGGACTGATTCAAAAGAGTCCGGCGTAATTCAGGGCGATCTGATTGCCAAGCACTGGAAAGCGAACCCGAACTGGGACCTGAATAAAGATGGCCAGATTCAGTTTGTCCTGCTGAAAGGCGAGCCGGGCCATCCGGATGCCGAAGCGCGCACCACCTACGTGATTAAAGAGCTGAATGATAAAGGGCTGAAAACCCAGCAGCTGGCGTTAGATACCGCCATGTGGGATACCGCGCAGGCGAAGGATAAGATGGATGCCTGGCTCTCCGGCCCGAACGCGAACAAAATTGAAGTCGTTATCGCCAATAACGACGCGATGGCCATGGGCGCGGTAGAAGCGCTGAAAGCGCACAATAAGAGCAGCATCCCGGTATTCGGCGTCGATGCTCTGCGTGAAGCCTTAGCGCTGGTGAAATCCGGCGCCATGGCGGGAACCGTACTGAACGATGCTAACAACCAGGCGAAAGCGACCTTCGATCTGGCGAAAAACCTCGCCGATGGTAAAGAACCGGCTGCCGGTACTAACTGGAAAATTGATAATAAGATTGTCCGCGTACCGTACGTGGGCGTTGATAAAGATAATCTGAGCGAGTTTATCGGTAAGTAACAGCTTAATAAGCCGCGGGCGTACGCGCTGTACGCCCGATTATTCCTGATACCGAATCCGTCCCGGCCCGTCGTTAATTCGACGGCTGGGGTATGCATGCACGCAGCCAGGTATAACTATGGTCAGCAATAATAGCGAACGGTCAGGCGAATATTTGTTGGAAATGACCAACATCAACAAATCGTTTCCTGGCGTCAAGGCTCTCGATAATGTGAACCTCAAGGTTCGTCCCCACTCTATTCATGCATTAATGGGGGAGAACGGTGCGGGCAAATCAACATTATTAAAATGCCTTTTTGGGATCTATCAAAAAGATTCCGGCAGTATTCTTTTTCAGGGACAAGAGATCGATTTCCATTCGGCAAAAGAGGCCCTGGAAAACGGTATTTCAATGGTTCATCAGGAATTAAACCTGGTATTGCAACGTTCGGTGATGGACAACATGTGGCTGGGGCGTTATCCCACCAAAGGTATGTTTGTCGATCAGGACAAAATGTATGGTGATACCAAAGCGATTTTTGACGAGCTGGATATTGATATCGACCCACGCGCTCGCGTCGGGACGCTATCGGTATCGCAAATGCAGATGATTGAAATTGCGAAGGCATTTTCCTATAACGCCAAAATTGTGATTATGGATGAGCCGACGTCTTCGTTAACCGAAAAAGAGGTCAATCATCTGTTTACCATTATCCGCAAGCTGAAAGAGCGCGGCTGCGGCATTGTCTACATTTCCCACAAAATGGAAGAGATCTTCCAGCTATGCGATGAAATTACCGTTCTGCGCGACGGCCAGTGGATCGCCACCCAGCCGCTGGAAGGGCTGGATATGGATAAGATTATCGCGATGATGGTGGGCCGTTCCCTCACTCAGCGCTTCCCTACCCGGGAAAATAAGCCGGGCGAGATAATTCTTGAGGTGCGTAATTTAACCTCGCTGCGTCAGCCGTCAATCCGCGATGTCTCGTTCGACCTGCACAAAGGCGAAATCCTCGGTATCGCCGGGCTGGTAGGGGCGAAACGTACCGATATCGTCGAGACGTTATTTGGTATTCGCGAGAAGTCCGGCGGGACAATCAAGCTGCACGGTAAGAAGATTAATAACCATAACGCCAATGAAGCCATCAACCATGGTTTTGCGCTGGTGACCGAAGAGCGTCGCTCGACGGGGATTTATGCGTATCTGGATATCGGTTTTAACTCGCTGATCTCCAATATTAAGAAGTACAAAAATAAGGTCGGCTTGCTGGATAATTCACGCATGAAAAGCGATACCCAATGGGTCATCGATTCAATGCGCGTGAAAACTCCGGGGCAGCATACGCAAATTGGTTCGTTATCCGGTGGTAACCAGCAAAAAGTGATTATTGGTCGCTGGCTATTAACTCAGCCGGAAATTCTGATGCTCGATGAACCGACGCGCGGCATTGACGTTGGCGCCAAGTTCGAAATTTATCAGCTGATCGCCGAACTGGCCAAAAAAGATAAAGGCATCATTATTATCTCCTCCGAGATGCCGGAGCTGCTGGGTATTACCGACCGTATTCTGGTGATGAGCAATGGTCTTGTTGCCGGAATTGTTGAGACTAAAACTACCACGCAAAACGAAATTCTCCGTCTTGCGTCGTTGCACCTTTAAGATCAGGGGCTTCTCATGAGTGCGTTAAATAAAAAGAGTTTTCTCACCTGGTTGAAAGAGGGTGGGATTTACGTCGTTCTTTTAGTATTGCTGGCCATCATTATTTTCCAGGACCCGACTTTCTTAAGTTTGCTGAATTTAAGTAATATTCTGACCCAGTCCTCGGTGCGTATTATCATCGCGCTCGGGGTTGCCGGACTTATCGTCACTCAGGGGACCGACCTTTCGGCCGGGCGTCAGGTCGGCCTGGCGGCGGTTATCGCCGCCACAATGCTACAGGCGGTGGACAACGCCAACAAAGTGTTCCCGGAAATGGCCACGATGCCGATTCCGCTGGTTATCCTGCTGGTTTGTGCGATCGGCGCGGTGATTGGGCTTATCAACGGTATTATTATTGCCTACCTGAACGTGACGCCATTTATCACCACCCTCGGTACGATGATCATCGTTTACGGTATTAACTCGCTGTATTACGACTTCGTTGGCGCGTCGCCGATTTCCGGCTTTGATAGTCACTTTTCGCAATTTGCCCAAGGGTTCGTAGCGCTGGGCTCGTTCCGTCTGTCGTATATCACCTTCTACGCGCTGATTGCCGTTTTCTTCGTGTGGATCCTGTGGAACAAGACCCGCTTTGGTAAAAACATCTTTGCTATCGGCGGCAACCCGGAAGCAGCGAAGGTCTCCGGGGTGAACGTTGCGCTGAATCTGCTGATGATTTACGCGCTCTCCGGCGTGTTCTACGCGTTCGGCGGGCTGCTGGAGGCCGGGCGCATCGGGTCGGCGACCAACAACCTCGGCTTTATGTATGAACTGGATGCGATTGCCGCGTGCGTGGTCGGCGGAGTCTCGTTCAGCGGCGGCGTCGGCACCGTGTTCGGCGTGGTGACCGGGGTGATTATCTTCACCGTCATTAACTACGGTCTGACCTATATCGGCGTCAACCCGTACTGGCAGTACATTATCAAAGGGGCCATTATTATTTTCGCCGTGGCGCTGGATTCACTGAAGTACGCGCGTAAGAAATAAGAGTAGTGAATGAAGGCAGGCGTCAGTTCAGGCGTCTGCCTTTTGCTTTTTCGGAATGATAATTTGCCGCCTTCCTGCAACCTGAATCAGGTAGGGTATATATCCTCAGTATCCCGATATTCACTCGCGTAATCAGAAAAGTATTCCCGCTCGGTAAGACGCCAGTTTTCACGTTCGCTTATGGCGGCTTCACTTCTCTTTTTTCTGCAGATCCATCAGCTGCTGCGGCGTGACCGCCGGGTAGGACTGGGCGCCGTCCGGGACTTCCTGCAGCGCGGGGATCGGGATGAGCGGACCCAGGAATCGCGGTTCGCGTTTAAAAATATAGAGATCGGCCAGCGCGCCGAAACGAGCGCCAAACTCGCGCAGGCGCACGCTCCACATATCCTTCGGCGACGGCACCGCGTAGCACTGCGCCTGAATACCCATATGCAAAGCAATAAACAGCGCCCGCTCGCAGTGGAAGCGTTGGGTAATGATAATAAAATCATTCGTGTCGAAGACTTTACGGGTGCGAACAATCGAGTCAAGGGTACGGAAACCCGCATAGTCCAGCACGATATCCGCCGGATCGACGCCAGCTTTAATTAAATCGCGGCGCATGGTCATCGGTTCATTATAGCTCTGCAGCGCGTTATCGCCGCTGAGCAGCAGATAGTTCACCTTACCGCTGTTGTAGGCGTTCAGCGCGCCCTGAATTCGGTAGCGATAATATTGGTTGATGACGCCGGTACGATAGTACTTAGCGGTGCCGAGTACCACGCCGACCTGACGATAGGGCAGGTCCTGTAGCTCATCGTAGATATAAGGAGAGGTCTTCCAGCTCATCCAGCGGTCAAGCCCCAGCACGGTTAACAGCAGCAAGCCGAACAGGACTAACAGGCTGTATAACGCACGCTTTAACATGAACCGGGCTCAATAGTGGACGAGGGAAGCTTCAGGCTACTTTACCCGCCGGGCAAGCGCAAGAAACCGTCGTTTAATTGCGGGGATTTTCAACAATGCGGGCCGTTTGGCCCGCAGAATGTGACTAACCTAACAGGACGCGATCGATGTTATGACAGCCCAGCGCCTTCAGCGTCGCGGCGGTTGCGTCCCACTGGATGAGCGCCGCGTCGGCCTTCTCGGCAAGAACAGCGCGCTGGATATCCGGGTAATCGTAACCATTGAGGCTCAGCAGATTCAGCGCGCCCTGCAGTGGCGGCAGCGTCGGGTTATAGGCGGCGTTTTCTGCATAGCTACCGGTGAAAATAGTCCCGTCTTTCAGCTCCAGCGCGACGCCGGAGGGCGAATGGCTGTACGGCATATGGCAGCGGTTGGCTGCCTGAATCGCCGCCTGGGCCAGCGCATCGCCGCTGAGCGGGAAGCCGTGGTTCTGTTCATCCATCAGCAGGGTTTTGATATTCAGATCTTTCGGGCCGAAAGCGTCCGGTAAATAGTGCTGCAGCGAATGGGCTTCGCGGCCAGGAAGATGGATGCGCAGCGCCAGTCCGCTGTTCAGTTCGTTCATAAACTGACGACAGTGGCCGCAGGGGGTGTAGTTCACGGTAATCGCCAGCAGGGATTTTTCGCCGCGCAGCCAGGCATGGCTGATGGCGCTTTGCTCAGCGTGCACGGTCTGCTGCATGGTGGCGCCGAGGAATTCCATATTGCCGCCGAAGTACCAGGTACCGCTGATGCCGCGAGCAATGGCGCCGACGTTAAAGTGGGAGAGGTCGGTACGCGCACAGGCCGCCGCCAGCGGCAGCAGAGCAAAGGCCAGCGCGTCTTCGTCCAGCCCCGTCGCGCTTTGCAGCGCAGCGACCTGATCTGCATTGAGCAGGGCCGGAAAATGCGGGTCGGCCAGCATCGGGGCGATGGCCGCTTGCAGGTCCGCCGCCAGTTGGGGAAGAACAGCTTGAAAACGTGGGTGCATGGCGTTGCCTCATAACAATGTAGTGGGAATCTAGTGTACGGGTGCTTATAGCCGACATATGTGATTAACATCTCATTGTTAATGTAATTCTATCTCGTTGCATTTTAAATTGTGACTCAACTCACAACTATCCGGCTATTGCCAGGATCAGCGGAAACAAAAACGGGGCAACCAGCGAGGTAATAATCCCGCAAAGTACCAGCGCCAGCGAACTGAACGCGCCCTCCTGATAGTCGAGTTCAGCGCAACGGGCGGTACCCAGTGCGTGTGAGGCGGTACCCATCGATAAGCCGCGCGAAGCTTTGGTACGAATGCGCATCACATTCAACAGCGTATGGCCGAAGACCGCGCCGAGAATGCCGACAAAAATAACGCATACCGCGCTGATCGCCGGAATGCCGCCAATGCTGCTGCTCACCGCCATCGCAATCGGGGTCGTGACCGATTTCGGCAAAATAGAGGCGGCAATCTGCGGCGTTGCGCCCATCAGTAAGGCAACGGTGGTACCGGTGACCATCGCCACCACGCTGCCGATAAAGCAGATAGTGATGATTGATTTCCAGCGAGCGCGGATTTGGTGTAGTTGCTCATATAAAGGAAAGGCCAGCGCAACCACCGCCGGCTGCAGCAGATCGTTAAGAATTTTGCTGCCCTGAAAATAGCGCTCGTAGGAGATGCCGGTGATTAGCAAAAAGGGGATCAGCACCACCATGGCCACCAGTAACGGATTAAGCAGCGGAAACTTGAATCGCGCCGCCAGCATGCGGGCGAGGAAAAAGACGATAAGGGTTAGCGGCAGCGACCACCAGATTTCATGGATCATTTTTCACTTCCTTTTTGACCAACCACTTTGCGCTCGCCGTGAACCAGGTGTGAGCTCCAGCTGACTACTAAAAAAACCACCAGCGTGCTTATCGCGCAGGAAACCACTACCGGGCCAAACTGCGCGCGGAGTAAATCCCAATACTGCATAACGCCCACGCCGATAGGCACAAATAGCAGCGCCATATAGCGAATCAGGATATTGCAGCCGGGGTTAACCCACTGCGGCGGCAGGATCTGCAGCGCCAGGAGAAAGAACAAAATCAGCATGCCAATAATACTGCCGGGAATGGCGATCGGCAGGAGTGAAGAGAGAAAAATGCCCGCATACAAGCAGGCGTAGATCAGCACGAAAGCGCGCACATACTGCCAGACAATAATCAGTGATTTACTCATGGTAATAACCCTTGATGAACCGCATTCATCATACAATTAAAGCCAAAAATGTGCTACCGATCACATCATGAATTCTACGCATACCTGCAATAGAGACGGGGAACAGCAAAACGGACGGCTATCAGTGTGTCGATTGCAGCGACAGACAGTGCAGAAATCGGCTCAACGCCAGCGACGGCGCTTCACTTTTTCGCCAGAAAACCCCAACGCTACCTTTTTGTTCAATGCGCGGCAAATTAAGAATCGCCAGCTGGTGCTGGGCCGCATAGCGCTGCGCCAGGCGCAGTGAGAGTATCGACACCATATCGCTACTCTGTAACAGGTTGCTGGTGACGTTCATCGAGGCGGACTCAATGGTGTTCTCCGGCAGCATGACGCCGTTATCCACCAGCGCGTTGTCGATGCTCAGGCGAATCGGTGTGCCGGTGGGCCAGACAATCCAGCGCCACGGAGAGAGGTCAGCCCAGCTTAACTGCGATTTTTGCGCCAGAGGATGATCGGGGCGGGCGACAAAGCAGACCGGCTCGGTGTAGAGCACCCGGTAGCTCAGCGGCAGCTCCAGCGCCCGCCCGCCGACTCGCCCGACCACGACATCAATCACCCCGGCGAGCAGATCGTTAAGCAGCGGCGTCATGACTTTCTCTTCGATATTAAGATGCAGGGTCGGCATCTCTTTAAGCAGTTCGAGGATCGCCTGCGAAACGCAGTCGGTGGCCACCGGTGAACAGCCGATCATCAGACTCCCCACCTGTCCGCCCTGTTTGAAACGCTCGATTTCATACTGCGAACGCGACATATCGTTAATCAGCCGCTGGGCGTGTTGAAGCAGCAGCTTTCCGCCTTCTGTCGGGCGCAGGCCTTTGCTGTGACGTTCAAACAGGGGCATGCCGACTTCATCTTCAAACTGGCTCAGCCATTTGGAGAGCGCCGGCTGAGTAATATTCATCATTTTAGCCACTTGCGTGAGGTTGCCTTGTTCCCCCAGCGCGACCAGCATCTGTAAATGGTGCAGCTTCAGTTTCTGCGTCCAGCCTGCCATCAGCGATAACCTCCAGGTTATGTCTATGCCCGAAATACCATTGTACATTTCATTGCTTGGGTTACAAACTCGCAACATAAAAGAAATAAATACAACATCTTCCCCTACCTGCACTGAGGCATAACGATGACTCAACGACTCGAACTACAGAAACTGCTTAATGCCGCGCCGGTCGGCGCCCGGCAGTGGCGCGTGATTATCTGCTGTTTCCTGGTGGTCATGCTCGACGGTTTCGATACTGCGGCAATTGGTTTTATCGCCCCGGATATTCGTCACCACTGGCAATTAACCGCAGGCGATCTCGCGCCGTTATTTGGCGCAGGATTGCTGGGCTTAACCGCCGGGGCGCTGCTCTGCGGTCCGCTCTCCGACCGCTTTGGCCGTAAACGGGTCATCGAGTTCTGCGTCGCGCTATTCGGCCTGTTTAGCCTGCTTTCCGCGTTTTCCCCTGACCTGGAGACGCTGGTGATCCTGCGCTTCCTGACGGGGCTGGGATTGGGCGGCGCGATGCCTAACACCATTACGATGACTTCGGAATATCTGCCTGCCCGGCGGCGCGGGGCGCTGGTGACCCTGATGTTCTGTGGATTCACCCTCGGCTCGGCATTCGGCGGCGTGGTCAGCGCGCAGCTGGTACCGCTGATTGGCTGGCCCGGTATCCTGGTGCTGGGGGGCGTGCTACCGCTGATGCTCGCGGCGGCGCTAATCCCGCTGCTTCCCGAATCTCCGCGCTGGCAGATCCGTCGTCAGTTGCCACAAGCGATGATTGCCAAAACCGTTGGCGCGATAACCGGCGAACGCTATACCGATACCCATTTCTGGCTTGATGAGCCTGCCGCCGGCGCGAAAGGCAGCATCCGCCAGCTATTTGCCGGGCGTCAGCTGCCCATCACCTTGATGTTGTGGGTCGTGTTCTTTATGAGCCTGCTGATTATCTATCTCCTCTCCAGCTGGATGCCGACGCTGCTTAACCATCGTGGAATTGATTTACAGCATGCTTCCTGGGTGACTGCGGCCTTCCAGATTGGCGGGACCTTTGGCGCACTGCTGCTCGGTGTGCTGATGGACCGTTTCAACCCTTTCCGGGTGCTGGCGCTGAGTTACGCCCTGGGGTCGGTCTGTATCGTCATTATTGGCCTGAGCGAGAACGGTCTGTGGCTGATGGCGCTGGCGATTTTCGGCACCGGTATCGGCATCAGCGGCTCGCAGGTGGGGCTGAATGCTCTGACCGCGACGCTGTATCCCACCCAAAGCCGCGCGACCGGCGTGAGCTGGTCAAACGCGATTGGCCGCTGCGGAGCCATTGTTGGTTCGCTCTCCGGCGGCGTGATGATGGCGATGAATTTCTCTTTTGACACCCTGTTTTTTGTTATCGCAGTACCGGCTGTGGTTAGCGCCGTGATGCTTGTCCTGCTGACGCTTGCCGTTCGCAACCCAACATCTGTACCTGCCGCGCTGCCTTCTGCGGGCATCGTGAATAAATAAGGAGAATGCTCATGTCCCAATCTTCCATGGAAATCAACAACGATCGTCAGAACTACTATCAGCATATTTCCGGGCAAAACCTGACGCCGCTTTGGGAATCGCTGCACCATCTGGTCCCGAAAACGCCGAACCCTACCTGTGCGCCGGCTTACTGGAACTATCAGGAGATTCGTCCGCTGCTGCTGAAAAGCGGCGAGCTGATTGGCGCGAAAGAGGCGATACGCCGCGTACTGGTGCTGGAGAACCCGGCGCTGCGCGGACAGTCATCGATTACTTCATCGCTGTATGCCGGTTTACAGCTGATCATGCCCGGAGAAGTGGCGCCGAGCCACCGTCATAACCAGTCGGCGCTGCGCTTTGTGGTTGAAGGTGAAGGGGCATTTACCGCCGTCGATGGCGAACGCACGCAAATGCGGGCCGGTGACTTTATTCTGACGCCGCAGTGGCGCTGGCACGACCACGGCAACCAGGGCAATGAGCCGGTTATCTGGGTGGATGGCCTCGATCTGCCGCTGGTGAACTATCTGGGCTGCGGTTTCGCGGAAGACTATCCGGAGGATCAGCAGCCGGTGACCCGCAAAGAGGGGGATTATCTGCCGCGCTACGCCGCCAATATGCTGCCGCTGCGCCATCAGGTCGGTAACTCTTCGCCCATCTTTAACTATCGCTACGACCGCAGCCGCGAAGCGCTGCACGATCTGACGCGTATGGGTGATGCCGACGAGTGGGACGGCTATAAGATGCGTTACGTCAACCCGGTCACCGGCGGCTACCCGATGCCATCGATGGGCGCCTTTCTCCAGCTGCTGCCGAAAGGGTTTACCTCGCGAGCGGCAAAAACCACCGATAGCACCATCTATCACGTGGTAGAGGGCAGCGGCCAGGTGACTATCGGCGAGCAGACATTTTCTTTCCAGGCAAAGGATATCTTCGTGGTGCCCACCTGGCACGCCGTCTCTTTTATCTCCGCCGAAGATACCGTGTTATTCAGCTTTTCGGACCGTCCCGTGCAGGAAGCGCTCGGCCTGTTCCGCGAAGCGCGTTATTAAAAAATACGAATAAGGACTCCATCATGACTCAATACGTTTTTGCTCCCCAGGCCCCAATTAGCGTTCCGGTTGTCGGCAGCGATGAGCAGTTTCCGGTACGCCGCGTTTACTGCGTGGGCCGCAACTACGCCGCTCACGCGCGTGAAATGGGCTTTGATCCGGATCGCGAACCACCGTTTTTCTTCTGCAAGCCTGCCGATGCGGTGGTGCCCGTCGCTGCGGGAGAGACGCTGAACCTGCCGTATCCCGCGCAAACCGACAACTATCACTATGAAATTGAGCTGGTGGTGGCGATTGGCAAACGGGGAAGCGATATCCCGCTGGAGCAGGCCCATGGGTATATCTGGGGCTATGCCACCGGTCTGGATATGACCCGCCGCGATCGCCAGATGGAGATGCGCCAGATGGGCCGTCCCTGGGAAATCGGCAAAGCCTTCGATCTCTCCGCGCCGATAGCGCCGCTGCACAAAGCGGATACGGTTGACGTCAACGAGGCGGGAATTTGGCTGCAGGTGAATGGGGAAGATCATCAGCGCAGCGATATTCGCCACCTGATCTGGTCGGTTAATGAAACTATCAGCTATCTTTCCGGCTTCTTTGAGCTGCAGCCCGGTGACCTGATTTTTACCGGGACTCCAGAAGGCGTTGGCGCGGTGGTGAAAGGCGATGTTATCACCGGCAACGTAGATGGACTGACGCCAATCGCCGTGCGCGTGGTGTGAGGTGAATGATGAAGCTGTACAGTTTTTTTAATAGCTCTGCCTCTTACCGCGTGCGCATCGCGCTGGCGCTGAAAGGCATCGACTACCAGAGCGTGGGCGTCAATATCCGCATCGGCCAGCAGAATGCGCTGGAGTACCGGCGGCTGAACCCGGTCGGCCTGGTGCCGACGCTCATTACCGACGAAGGTGAATCTCTCGGCCAGTCGCTGGCGATAGCGGACTGGCTGGATCGGCACTATCCGCAGCCGCTGCTGCTGCCTGAGGAAGACAGCGCGCGCATGCGGGTGCTGGAGATCGTATACGCCATCGCCTGCGATATTCATCCCATTAATAACATGCGCGTTTTACGCTACCTTGGCGACGAGCTTAAGGTGAGCGAAGAGGAGAAAAAACGCTGGTATGCGCACTGGATCCAGCAGGGGTTCAGCGCCGTTGAACAGCTATTGCGCCACGCGAAATCCGGCGATTTTTGCGTGGGCGATGCCCCCACCCTGGCGGACTGCTGTCTGGTGCCGCAGTGGGCCAACGCGCTGAGGATGGGCTGCGATCTCAGCCACTATCCGCGCTGCCAGGCGGTTTATGACGCCTGTACCCGGCTGCCGGCGTTTATCGCCGCCGCGCCGGAAAACCAACAAGATAAGATCCCGGCTTAGGAGGCAACATGGCAAAAGTGATGCGAGCAATCATTGTCGGCGGCGGTATTGGCGGGGCAGCCACGGCGCTTTCGCTGGCGCGCCAGGGTATCAAGGTGATGCTGCTGGAAAAGGCGCATGAAATCGGCGAAATCGGCGCCGGGATCCAGCTTGGCCCAAACGCGTTCTCGGCGCTGGACAGCCTCGGCGTCGGCGAAGTCGCCCGTCAGCGGGCGGTCTTTACCGACCATATCACCATGATGGATGCGGTAAACGGCGAAGAGGTCGTGCACATTGAGACAGGACAGGCGTTCCGCGACCATTTTGGCGGGCCGTATGCGGTGATCCACCGGGTGGATATCCACGCCACCGTCTGGGAGGCGGCGCTGACCCATCCGGCCGTCGAGTATCGTACTTCGACGCAGGTAGTGGATATCCGCCAGACCGCCGATGACGTGACGGTGTTTGATGATAAAGGCAACAGCTGGACGGCGGATATTCTGATCGGCTGCGACGGCGGTAAGTCGGTGGTGCGCCAAAGCCTGCTGGGCGATTCGCCGCGGGTAACCGGCCACGTGGTCTATCGCGCGGTCGTCGATGCCGCCGATATGCCGGACGATTTACGCATCAATGCGCCGGTGCTGTGGGCTGGCCCGCACTGCCACCTGGTGCATTATCCGCTGCGCGGCGGTAAGCAGTACAACCTGGTGGTGACCTTCCATAGTCGGCAGCAGGAAGAGTGGGGCGTGCGCGACGGCAGTAAAGAAGAAGTGCTCTCCTACTTTAAAGGTATCCACCCGCGTCCCCGGCAGATGCTCGATAAACCGACCTCCTGGCGCCGCTGGTCCACCGCCGATCGCGAGCCGGTAGAAAAATGGGGCAACGATCGTATTACGCTGGTCGGCGATGCCGCGCATCCGGTGGCGCAGTATATGGCGCAGGGGGCCTGTATGGCGCTGGAAGATGCGGTGACCCTGGGTAAAGCGCTGGCCCAGTGCGACGGCGACGCCGCCCGCGCTTTCGCGCTGTATGAATCGGTGCGTATTCCGCGTACCGCGCGGATCGTCTGGTCGACGCGTGAAATGGGGCGGGTCTATCACGCTGCCGGGGTTGAGCGCCAGGTGCGCAATCTGCTGTGGAAAGGCAAAACCCAGAGCGAGTTTTATCGCGGCATTGAGTGGCTGTACGGCTGGAAAGAGGATAACTGCCTGCAACCACGTTAAGCGGCCGTGCATTTCCCGGCCCGCAGACAGAGGCGACCTTGTCGCCCGGCTAAGCGCAGCGCAAGCCGGGAAGCAGCAGCGCCGCCGGTAAAACCGATATTCACCCCTTTCAACCCGCATCCAGAGGCGCTACCATAGCGCCTCTTTTTTTCGGGCAATGATAAACAATATGCGTGTACTACTGGCGCCGATGGAAGGCGTGCTCGATTCGCTGGTGCGCGAGCTGCTGACCGAAGTCAATGATTACGATCTCTGCATCACCGAGTTCTTGCGCGTGGTGGATCAGCTCCTGCCGGTAAAATCGTTCTACAAACTGTGCCCGGAACTGCATAACAACAGCCTGACGCCCTCCGGCACCCGCGTGCGCGTGCAGCTGCTCGGGCAGTATCCGCAGTGGCTGGCGGAAAACGCCGTTCGCGCGGTCGAACTCGGTTCCTGGGGGGTTGACCTGAACTGCGGCTGCCCGTCAAAGCTGGTGAACGGCAGCGGCGGCGGGGCAACGCTGCTCAAAGATCCCGAGCTTATCTATCGCGGCGCGAAAGCGATGCGCGAAGCGGTTCCCGACGAACTACCGGTCACGGTAAAAGTTCGGCTTGGCTGGGACAGCGGCGAACGGCGATTTGAAATAGCCGATGCGGTCCAGCAGGCGGGGGCCAGCGAGCTGGTGGTTCACGGCCGCACCAAAGAGGATGGCTATAAAGCGGAGCGCATTGACTGGCAGGCTATTGGCGAAATCCGTCAGCGCCTGACTATCCCGGTGGTGGCCAACGGTGAAATCTGGGACTGGCAAAGCGCTCAGGATTGCCTGGCCGCGACTGGCTGCGACTCGGTAATGATTGGCCGCGGCGCGCTGAACGTGCCGAACTTAAGCCGGGTAATAAAATATAACGAACCGCGTATGCCCTGGCCCCAGGTCGTCGGGCTGCTGCAAAAATATACCCGTCTGGAAAAGCAGGGCGATACCGGCCTTTATCACGTCGCGCGTATCAAACAGTGGTTGAGCTATTTGCGTAAAGAATACCTCGAAGCTTCTGATCTGTTCAGCGCGGTGCGCACTCTACAGGATTCAACCAGTATTGCGCGCACGATTAACGACTGGCGTAGCTAAACTATCTGACCTGCATCACATTTTTTTGCTTGTCCCATTGAGATTACCCGGCGGACAGTGAAATACTCACTACCGATTGTTACTGCTCCGGCAGGCAAAACCTGATTTCCTGGCATCTGTCGGGGTCAGGTTTTTTTGTTTTTGGGGTTCATATGCAAATCGCCAAAGTACTTAATAATAATGTAGTGGTGGTTGTCGATGAGCAGCAGCGCGAACAGGTGGTCATGGGCCGAGGACTTGCCTTTCAAAAACGCGTTGGTGACTCTCTTGATGAAAGTAAAATTGAAAAAGTCTTCGCGCTGCAGAGCGATGAACTGATTGGCCGTTTAGGCGAATTACTCAGTCAGATACCGTTAGAAGTGATGACCACCTGCGATCGGATTATCGATCTGGCGCGCGGTCGTCTCGGTAAGTTACAGGACAGCTTGTACATTACCCTGACCGATCACTGCCACTTTGCGATCGAGCGGCAGAAGAAGGGCCTCGCCATTCGTAATGTGCTGCTGTGGGAAATAAAACGGCTGTATCCTAAGGAGTTTGAGTTAGGGCAGGAAGCGCGGGCGATTATCGCCAAACGGCTTGGCGTTGAACTGGCCGAAGATGAGGCGGGTTTTATTGCCCTGCATCTGGTGACGGCGCAGCTCAACAGCGAAATGCCGGAGGTGATGCACGTTACCCGGGTCATGCAGGAGATTCTGCAGCTGGTGAAATATCAGCTGACCCTTAACTACGACGAAGAGTCGCTGAGCTACCAGCGTTTCGTTACGCATCTTAAGTTTTTCGCCCAGCGTATGCTGACGCGAACGGTGGTCGAAGATGATGATGTGACGCTGCACAGCGCGGTAAAGGATAACTACCCAAAAGCGTGGAAGTGTGCGGAAACCGTCGCCCGGCACCTGCAAAAGAGCTACCAGCGGCCGCTGACGACGGAAGAAATTATGTTTCTCGCCATTCATATTGAACGGGTGAGAAAAGAGGGACGCTAAGCGCCGCTCGGGCCTGGCGCCAGGCTCCCACTCTACAACTGGATTGTTACTGCATTATGCAGGCAAAACCTGAGCGCAACGCTTACACGGCGTTGTTCTCGGGTTTTTTTATTTTTAATACTCAGTTAACGATGCCTGCGGGCAGCGGAAGTAAGGAAAAACAGCATGGAATATAAAGCACTCGCGCAGGATATTCTTAGCCGGGTAGGCGGCAAAGAGAATATTGTGAGTCTGGTTCACTGCGCAACGCGGCTGCGTTTTAAGCTTAAAGATAGCAAGAAGGCGGATGCCGAAGGACTGAAGGCGAATCCTGGCGTCATCATGGTGGTGGAAAGCGGCGGCCAGTTTCAGGTGGTCATCGGTAACCACGTACATGATGTCTGGCTGGCGGTGCGCAGCGAAGCCGGCCTGACGGACGACAGTGAGCCGGTTGCGGTGAAGGGCGAAAAAGTGTCGATTATCGGCCAGATTATCGATGTGGTTTCCGGTATTTTCACCCCGTTTATCGGCGTCCTGGCGGCCTCGGGGATCCTTAAAGGACTGCTGGCGCTGGCTGTCGTTTGCGGCTGGTTAACGACGCAACAGGCGACCTATAAAATCTGGTTTGCCGCCAGCGATGCGCTGTTCTTCTTTTTCCCGTTATTTCTCGGCTACACCGCCGGCAAGAAATTTGGCGGTAACGCCTTTATTACGATGGTGATCGGCGGCGCGTTAACTCATCCGCTGATGATTCAATCTTTCGAAGCCAGTATGGCGCCTGACGCCGCGGCGGAATATTTCCTTGGCATTCCGGTGACCTTTATCAATTACAGCTCGTCGGTCATCCCGATTATCCTCGCCTCGTGGGTGAGCTGCTGGATTGAGCGGCGGAGCAACGCAATACTGCCCTCGTCGATGAAGAACTTCTTTACCCCGGCGATTTGTCTGGCCGTGGTTGTCCCGCTCACGTTTCTGATTATCGGCCCGGTTGCGACCTGGCTGAGCCAGCAGCTGGCCAATGGCTATCTGCTTATCTATCAGGTTGCGCCCTGGCTTGCCGGGGCGGCGATGGGCGCGCTGTGGCAGGTGTGCGTCATCTTCGGTTTACACTGGGGCCTGATACCGTTGATGATTAACAACCTTACCGTGCTTGGCCATGATTCGATGATGCCGATGCTGTTGCCGGCGGTAATGGGTCAGGTTGGCGCCGCGCTGGGGATTTTCCTGCGCACTCGCGATGCCCGGCAAAAAGTGCTGGCGGGCTCGGCGGTATCCGCCGGGATCTTCGGCGTGACCGAGCCGGCGATTTATGGGCTGAATTTGCCGCTCCGCCGTCCCTTTATCTTCGGCTGCGTCGCTGGCGCTATAGGCGGCGCGATTGTCGGCTTCAGCGACAGCCACGTTTATTCTTTCGGTTTCGGTAACATTTTCACCCTGGCGCAGATGATCCCGCCGCAGGGCATTGACGCCACGGTGTGGGGCGGCGCGCTGGGAACGATTAGCGCATTAATCATCGCCTGCGTGCTCACGTTAGTCGCCGGGCTGCCGCGCAGCGCCGCCGAACAGGCGGCCGTTGTCGTGGCCCCGGCCTCGGAAAACGATATTCTGGCGCCGATGACCGGCAGCGTGCTGGCGCTCGATCAGGTTCCCGATAGCACCTTCGCCAGCGGTTTACTTGGCCAGGGTGTGGCGATTATCCCTTCCGTAGGCAAAGTTATTGCACCGTTCTCGGGGGAAGTCGCCTCGATTTTCCAGACGAAACATGCTATCGGCCTGCTGAGCGATAGCGGAATTGAACTGCTTATCCATGTGGGTATCGACACCGTCAAGCTCGAAGGCGCGCCGTTCACCGCCCATGTTAAAGAGGGCGACAAAATTAAAGCGGGCGATCTGCTGCTGGAGTTTGACCGTCAGGCGATTCTGAACGCCGGTTACGATCTGGCGACGCCCATTATTATCAGCAACAGCGACGATTACCGTGCTCTCGACATTGTTTCCGCCAGCGCGGTGGATGCCGGTCAGCCGCTGTTGTCCGTAAGCCGTTAATCACAGGAGAGAGATGAATGAAGACATTCCCACAGGCGTTTTTATGGGGCGGCGCGACCGCGGCAAACCAGGTCGAAGGCGCTTATCTGGAAGAGGGGAAAGGATTAACCACTTCTGACGTCCAACCGCGCGGCGTATTTGGCGATGTGGTAGAACGCGTACCTGGCGATAGCGGCATAAAAGACGTCGCCATCGATTTCTATCATCGCTACCCGGAAGATATCAGCCTCTTTGCCGAAATGGGTTTTAACTGCCTGCGCGTATCGATTGCCTGGGCGCGTATTTTCCCTGAGGGCGACGAAACGCAGCCAAACGAAGCCGGACTGGCCTTTTACGACAAGTTGTTTGACGAAATGGCGAAGCATAATATCACTCCGCTGGTGACGCTGTCGCACTATGAGATGCCGTGGGCGCTGGTGAAAAACTACGGCGGCTGGGGCAATCGCAAAGTGATTGGCTTCTTCGAACGCTATGCCCGCACGGTGTTTGAGCGCTACAAGACGAAGGTCAAACTATGGCTGACCTTCAATGAAATCAATATGTCCCTGCACGCGCCGATGACCGGCGTTGGTCTGCCGGCTGACAGCAGCAAAGCGGACGTCTACCAGGCCATTCACCATCAGCTGGTGGCGAGCGCGCTGGCGGTTAAAGCCTGCCATGACATCGTGCCTGAGGGAAAAATCGGCAATATGCTGCTCGGCGGCCTGATGTATCCGCTGAGCTGCAAACCGGACGATATTTTTGAAACGCTGCAGCAGAACCGCAGCTGGCAGTTCTTTGGCGATGTCCAGTGCCGCGGCGCTTATCCGGGCTATATGCTGCGCTATTTCCGCGACAACGGCATTAGCCTTGAGATCACCGATGCCGATCGCGAAGCCCTGAAAGAGACCGTCGATTTTATCTCTTTTAGCTACTATATGACCGGCTGCGTGACCGCCGACGAAGAGCTGAACAAAAAATCGCGCGGCAATATTCTCAGCATGGTGCCAAACCCGCATCTGGCAAGTTCGGAGTGGGGCTGGCAGATTGATCCGCTCGGTCTGCGCACGCTACTGAACGTGCTGTGGGATCGCTATCAGAAGCCGCTGTTTATCGTGGAAAACGGTCTCGGCGCGAAAGATAAAGTGGAAGCTGACGGCAGCATCAACGACGATTACCGGATCAGCTACCTTAACGACCATCTGGTGCAGGTTCGTGAGGCAATTGAGGACGGCGTTGAGGTGATGGGCTACACCAGCTGGGGACCTATCGACCTGGTGAGTGCTTCGAAAGCGGAGATGTCCAAACGCTATGGCTTTATCTACGTCGATCGCGATGATGAAGGCAACGGCACCCTGGCGCGCAGCCGCAAGAAGAGCTTCTGGTGGTATAAAGAGGTGATTGCCACTAACGGCGGCAGCTTAAAAGAGTAATGCCCTGAGCACGAAAGTAACATCATCCATATGGCCCGGATAACCTCCGGGCCATTTTGCGTATTACGCCGGCTTGCGCGCGCGCAGCAGAAAAATCATCGGCCGCTCTTTTTCTTCATCCAGCGCTGGCTGGGCGGCAATCTGCTCCGCCGTTGGCCCCCATTCATCCAGATGCTCGATGATAAAACCGGCGGCCACCAGCAGGTTTATCCAGGTGGACAGCTTGCGGTGCTGCTTCTTCACCCCGTCGGCAAACCAGTTGCTGATACGTTCGCCCTCCTGCTGGTAGTGGCTCACCGGCCAGCGCTTCTGTCCGTTCTCATCTTCCAGCCAGCTCTGCTGCGGCGGGGCGGTATAGATGGGATGCTCGGCGGAGAACAGCAGCGTACCGCCGGGCGTCAGCGCCTGGTAAACGGTAGCGAACAGCGGCGCCACGTCGGGCAGATAGTGTAGCGCCAGCGAGCTATAGACCAGCTCGCAGCTATTTGCGGGCAGGGTCAGGTTCTCCAGGTTTTCACAGCGGTAGCGGATACCTTCGCCGCGGGTCATTTCGCGGGCGCGCTCCAGCATCCGGCTGGAGAGATCCAGTCCCTCGACCTGCGCGGCGCCCCGATCGCGGGCCCAGCGGCAAAACCAACCGTAACCGCAGCCAAGATCGACGACGCGTAAACCGGATAACGGCGGAAGCATTTGCTGTATGGTTGGCCACTCAGGCGCGCCTTCCAGCCCCTTAACTGAACGGTCGAGGGTGGCGTATCCGGCAAAAAAAGCGGGATCGTCATAGATGTTCTGACTCATTTTCACTCCATGAGAAGTTTATTTTTAGCCTGCTAATAGTTACGGCACACGCTTTACTAAACGGCTATGATGCAATTAGCTTAATATACCCGACCTTATTTAATCATCTGACCGATTTCATGAACCTGACTTTGAGCAAACGCGCGTTGGCTGGCCTGCCACTGGCCATCGCGCTGGCGGGCTGCGCGCCATCGCACGATATTGGCAATCCGCTCCAGCAACAAACCCCGGCATCCCACGTCTCAATGGAACTGCCCGCCGCCGTGAAAAACGGCTGGCCGCAAAGCAACTGGTGGCAGGATTATCATGACCCTCAGCTCAATAGCCTGATTCAGCGTGCCTTAGCCAATGCGCCGGACATGCAGATTGCCGGGCAGCGCATCAAACTGGCGGAAGCGCAGGCGCGGATGTCGCAATCCACCCTGGGACCGAATCTGGATTTTTCCGCCGATATTGAACGGCAGAAAATGTCTTCCGAGGGGCTGATGGGACCGTTTGCCACCGATACCGACGGCAATACCGGGCCGTGGTACACCAACGGTACCTTCGGGCTGACCGCCGGATGGGACCTGGATCTGTGGGGTAAAAACCGCGCGCTGTTACAAGCGCGAATCGGTGAAGTCAAAGCCCAGGTCGCTGAAGAAGCCCAGACCCGTGAACTGCTGGCCAGCAGCGTCGCCCGCCTTTACTGGCAGTGGCAGACCGAGGCGGCCATTAAAAACGTGCTGACGCAGATGAAACGCGAACAGAATAACGTCGTTACCGTGGATACTGCGCTGTATCAACGCGGGATCACCAACTCGGCCGAAGGGGCGGAGAACGACATTAACGTCAGTAAAACCGATCAGCAGCTTGCCGACGTTGCCGGCAGTATGAAAGAGATTGAAGCGCGGCTGATGGCGCTGACCAACAATCAGAGCCAGGCGCTGAATCTGCATCCGGCGGATTTGCCTGCCGTCAGCGCGCAAATGCCCAATGAGCTGGGCTATGAGCTGCTGGCGCGACGTCCTGATCTGCAGGTCGCCCACTGGTATATCGAAGCTTCCTTAAGCGAAATTGATGCCGCGAAAGCCGCGTTTTATCCGGATATCAACCTGATGGCCTTCCTGCAACAGGATGCTCTGCATCTCAGCGATCTGTTCCGCCACTCTGCCCAGCAGATGGGCGTCACTGCCGGGCTGACCCTGCCGATCTTTGATAGCGGTCGGCTGAACGCGAATCTGGATATCGCCAGCGCGCAAAATGGCCTGTCGATAGCGAAGTACAACAAAGCGGTGGTCGATGCGGTTAATCAGGTGGCGAAAACCGCCAGCCAGGTTGAGACGCTGATGGCGAAAAATCAGCAGCAGCAGCAGGTTGAAAAGGATGCTCAGCGGATGGTCGCTCTGGCGCAGGCGCGGATGAATGCCGGGATTATTTCCGGTTCGCGCGTCAGCCTGGCGAAGCTGCCCGCTTTGCAGGAGCGCATTACCGCTCTGCGTCTGCGCGGCCAGTGGCTTGATGCCAGCATCCAGCTAACCTCCGCGCTGGGCGGCGGGTATCATCAGGCGGCGAAGTAGTTCGGTTTCCCCGTCTTGCGCTGCGCTTAGCCGGGCTGCAGATCGCATGGTCTGTGGATCTGTCGCCCGGATAAGGTGTTGATGCCGCCATCCGGGCACTCTCATCACTCTTTCTTCTTTGCCTCGCGGCGCTTTAGCCACCAGTGCGCCGCAACCACCAGCACCACCGCCAGAATCAGCCAGATCCAGTGTTTCAAATGCGCGTCCAGATGGTGCAGCCACGGGCCTATCGCTTCGCCGCCGAGATAGCCGAGCGTGGTAAAAATTAACGCCCAGATAATCGCGCCGAGAATATTCAGCGGCAGAAACACCTTCGGTGGCAGTCGACTGGCGCCAATCAGCAGCGGGCCGATAACCCGGAAGCCGTACATAAAGCGGGTGCCGATGACAAACAGGTAGGGGCGACGCTGGATCATGCGCTGGGCTTTCTGGATCCGCTTCTTCTGCCGGGAAAACCGGCGCAGGATGCGTCCGCCAAAGCGTCTGCCGAGCAAATAAAGCAATTGATCGCCAATCATTCCCCCGAGGGCGACCGAGATAACCACCAGCCAGAACTTCAATAATCCCTGATGTGCCGCCACGCCGCCGAGCAGCGTGATGGTTTCGCCTTCCGCCATGCTGCCAATGACCAGCGCCGCGTAGCCGTACTGGGTAATCAGGTTATTGATATCCATATAAAGATAAACTCCATAAAACGTCAGTCCCTTAATCATACACCCTGATGATAAAAATGCCGGGGAAGCGCATTTTTCTTGCTGTACACAAAATAATCTACAAGGTGAATTATACTTGGATTAGTGCTGTACCACGCCGTGACAAGGGGGACGCTATGAACCATGTCTGGGGGCTCTTCTCGCATCCTAATCAAGAGATGAGCGTTATTAAAAGCGAAAACGAAACCGTTTCGCATCACTACACGCACCATGTGCTGGTTATGGCAGCGGTTCCGGTTATTTGCGCCTTTATCGGCACCACGCAGCTGGGCTGGAACTTCGGCGACGGCACGGTGATAAAACTGTCGTTGATGACCGGCCTGGCGCTGGCGGTGCTGTTTTATGCCGTGATGCTCGCCGGGGTCGCGGTGATGGGGCGGGTTATCTGGTGGATGGCACGAAGCTATCCGCAGCGGCCTTCCCTTAAACGCTGTATGGTTTTCGCCGGCTATGTCGCCACGCCGCTATTCCTGAGCGGGATCGTGGCACTCTATCCGCTGGTGTGGCTGTGCGCGCTGGTGGGAACCGTCGCGCTGCTCTATACCGGCTATCTGCTGTATCTCGGGATCCCGACTTTCCTTGGCATCAATAAAGAAGAGGGGCTAAGTTTCGCCAGCTCGACCCTGGCGATTGGCGTGCTGGTGCTGGAAGTGCTGCTCGCCATCACCGTGATCCTCTGGGGCTACGGCTATCGACTCTTCTGATTAACTCATTGCCGGCATAAATAGTTTTTTATGTCGGCAATGCAGCATTTGTTCACGATTCTTATTAGCCAGCGCGCGTTCTGAAAGGGTATGATGATTTTTGCCAGCGGTGTTATCCCCAGCGCCGCGGCGTACGTTCATAACGTGCAAAAATACTTTTCAGAATGTTCACGATGACCAAATTTCGAGTTTCTTTGCTCAGCCTGACGTTGCTGCTGGCTGTGCCTTTTGCGCCCCAGGCGATGGCTAAATCCCCCGCGGCGGTGTCCGCTTCCCAGCCGGATATTGCGTCCGGCAGCGCGATGATCGTCGACCTTGCCAGCAAAAAGATCATCTATGCCAGCCAGCCGGATCTGGTTCGTCCGATGGCGTCGATCACCAAGGTGATGACCGCGATGGTGGTGCTGGATGCCCATCTGCCGCTTGATGAGATGCTGACCGTTGATATCAGCCAGACGCCTGAAATGAAAGGGATCTATTCACGCGTTCGCCTGAACAGCCAAATCAGCCGCCGCAATATGCTGCTGCTGGCGCTCATGTCGTCGGAAAACCGCGCCGCTGCCAGCCTGGCGCACCATTATCCCGGCGGCTATAACGCCTTTATTCGCGCGATGAACGCCAAAGCGCAGGCGCTGGGAATGACCCGCACCCGCTACGTTGAGCCCACTGGCCTGTCGATTCATAACGTTTCCACCGCGCGCGATCTGACTAAGCTGCTGATCGCCAGCGAGCAGTATCCGCTGATTGGCCAGCTGAGCACCACCAAGGAAGATATGGCGACTTTCGCCCATCCCGCCTACACGCTGCCGTTCCGTAACACCAATCATCTGGTCTATCGGGATAACTGGAATATTCAGCTGACTAAAACCGGTTTTACTAATGCTGCGGGCCACTGCCTGATTATGCGTACGGTGATTAATCAGCGCCCGGTAGCGCTGGTGGTGATGGATGCTTTTGGCAAATATACCCACTTTGCCGATGCCAGTCGTCTGAGAACGTGGATTGAAACCGGGAAGGTGATGCCGGTTCCGGCTTCCGCGCTCAGCTATAAAAAACAGCGCGAAGCGCAGATGGCCGATACGATGCTGAAAGGCGGCGCGCAGACCGCGCAGAACGATTAACCCCCATTTCCCCGGATTACGGCGTAAACGCCTTATCCGGGCTACAGAACCGCGCTGAACCGTAGCCCGATGTGATGGACACCTCCCCCTTACGGCATCAAAGTGCCAGACTGAGGTGTACCTACAGTTAACTGGA
>NZ_JBEAFR010000055.1:0-71815 GCF_040062315.1 Klebsiella sp. GW_Kp181 | reverse complement strand
AGGCGATGCTGCGCATCTGTCCGGGCTACCGGCCCGCAGACGGCACTGAACCCGTCAGCCGCCGCCCGGCACAAAACCTGCTCATCACTCTCTTACCTGTTTCAGGGTCAGGTATCCGCTCCACACCCGCGTAAAGGTCGTCAGCCAGCACAGCGCGCCAAAAATCCACGCCAGCCAGGCAAACCACGCCGGGAACAGACAGCTCAGCACAAACAGCGCGATGGTTTCCGTCCCTTCCGTCAGTCCGCCAAGATAGTAAAACGATTTGTGGGCGTAGCCCGGATTGGCGATCTGATGCTTTGTCGCCAACGCGGCAAAGGCGAGAAAGCTGCTGCCGGTACCGATAAACGCGAACAGCAGCCAGCCGCCCGCCAGCGCGTTGCTCGCCGGGTCGCCCAGAATAAAGCCAAACGGCACCAGGGCGTAAAATAGAAAATCGAGGGAAATATCGAGAAAACCGCCTGCATCGGTCAACCCGCGTCGCCGGGCCAGCGCGCCGTCGAGGCCGTCCAGCAGGCGGTTAAGCACTATCGCCGCCAGCGCCGCCTGATACCAGCCCAGGGCTAAAAACGGCAGCGCCAGTACGCCAATTGCAAAGCCAAGCAGGGTCAGACCGTCGGGAGAGACGGCTGGACGATCCAGCAGAGCGGCGGTGGCGTTGAGGGCAGGTTTCAAACGCGGATGCAGATAACGATCAAGCACGAAGTTTCTCCAGCGGATTCAGGGTTGTTTGCAGAGTACCAGGGCGGTGATAATAGGCGATTCTTCAGTACAGAACGATGATTCACATGCTAAAAACTCTTGATGTTGTTGCCGCCATTATCGAACGCAACGGGCAAATTTTGCTGGCGCAGCGCCCTCCCCACGCGGATCAGCCGGGGATGTGGGAATTTGCCGGCGGTAAAGTCGAACCCGGCGAAACCCAGGCCGAGGCGCTGGCCCGCGAGCTCCGGGAAGAGCTGGAGATCGACGCCAGCCCGGGATGCTATATCGCCAGCCATCGGCGCGAAATTTCCGCTCGCCTGATTCATCTTCACGCCTGGTGGGTCCCTCATTTTAGCGGCGAACCCATCGCCCGCTATCACAGTCAGCTGCGCTGGTGTTCCCCGCAGGAGGCCTTTAGCTTCAACCTTGCGCCAGCGGACATCCCCCTGCTGGAAGCCTTTATCGCCCAGCGCGCCGATCTCCTCTCCCGCTAATTCTGTCAGGCGGCGGTCATCGTTTTTGATTATGACCCATGCCTGATTATAAATTTTGCTTTCCGAACAATTTTTCCTTGCTTACCTAACGATTCCCGGTGGTATAGTCGGAAAATCGGCTTTTTCAAGGGCCGAATCATAATAAATAGACGCAACCACAACCATAAGGGGAAATTATATCTATGGATCAGACGTGCACTCTGGAAGGTTTTCTCGCCCGCGTTCAACAGCGCGATCCAAATCAAACTGAATTTGCTCAGGCCGTCCGCGAGGTGATGACCACCCTGTGGCCCTTCCTTGAGGAAAATCCGCGCTATCGCCAGATGAATTTGCTGGAACGTCTGGTTGAACCGGAGCGTGCTATCCAGTTCCGCGTCGTTTGGGTTGATGACCGTAACCAGGTTCAGGTTAACCGCGCATGGCGCGTGCAGTTCAACTCCGCCATCGGCCCGTACAAGGGCGGTATGCGTTTTCACCCCTCCGTAAACCTGTCGATTCTGAAATTCCTTGGCTTTGAACAAACCTTCAAAAACGCCCTGACCACCCTGCCTATGGGCGGCGGTAAAGGCGGCAGCGATTTCGATCCTAAAGGCAAGAGCGACGGCGAAGTCATGCGTTTCTGCCAGGCGCTGATGACCGAACTGTATCGTCATCTGGGGCCGGATACCGACGTGCCTGCCGGTGATATCGGCGTAGGCGGTCGTGAAGTCGGCTTTATGGCCGGGATGATGCGTAAGCTCTCTAACAACAGCGCCTGCGTATTTACCGGCAAAGGTCTCTCCTTCGGCGGCAGCCTGATTCGTCCGGAAGCCACCGGCTATGGCCTGATTTACTTTACCGAAGCGATGCTTAAGCGCCATGGTTTGGGATTTGAAGGCGCTCGCGTGGCGGTTTCCGGCTCTGGCAACGTGGCGCAGTACGCCATCGAGAAAGCAATGGAGCTTGGCGCGCGGGTGATTACAGCGTCCGACTCTAACGGCACCGTCGTCGACGAGGCAGGCTTCACCAAAGAAAAACTGGCGCGCCTGATCGACATTAAAGAGCGTTGCCATGGCCGCGTAGCGGATTACGCGCGCGAGTTTGGCCTGACCTATCTGGAAGGCAAACAGCCGTGGTCCGTACCGGTGGATATCGCGCTGCCGTGCGCGACGCAGAATGAGCTGGACGTCGATGCCGCCCGTCAGTTGATCGCTAACGGCGTGAAGGCCGTAGCGGAAGGCGCCAATATGCCAACCACCATCGCTGCCACCGATCTGTTCCTTGAAGCGGGCGTACTGTTCGCGCCGGGTAAAGCCGCGAACGCCGGCGGCGTCGCCACCTCCGGCCTGGAAATGGCGCAGAACGCCGCGCGCATGGGCTGGAAAGCGGAAAAAGTGGATGCGCGTCTGCACCACATCATGCTGGATATTCACCACGCCTGCGTGCAATACGGCGGCGAAGCGAAGCAGACCAACTACGTGCGCGGCGCCAATATCGCCGGTTTCGTGAAGGTTGCTGACGCTATGCTGGCGCAGGGTGTGATTTAAGCCCACTCGCTGAATGAACGCCTGCATGCGGATTCGGTGCATAACTGAAAAACCCCGGCTTCCCGGGGTTTTTTACTGCGGGTTTTCCGCCGCAGGGCCAGCAGCGCTTTTTTTATCTTTCGCTTTGGCTCTGCCTTTCCCCTTGCTAAAGCTTTTCTTCCCCTCCCCCGGCGCCGCAATTCCGCGGAAGCGGCGTACCGGCGTGCTACGGGCCTGGTCAATAAGCTGGAACAGCGTCCCGACCAGCGGCTGCATGAAATCCTGATAACGGCACTGTTTCTCGCTGATTTGCGTCAGAATCGACTCCCAGTGGGCAGTCATGTCCGGACGCGTCGCCATCTCCGGCAACGAATGGAAAAGCGCCTTGCCGGCATCGGTAGAGTGGATATAGCGCCCTTTCTTGGTCAGAAAACCGCGTTTGAACAATAGCTCGATAATTCCGGCGCGGGTCGCCTCCGTACCGAGACCGTCCGTGGCGCGCAAAATTTTCTTCAGGTCTTTATCCTGCACAAAGCGGGCAATACCGGTCATCGCCGACAGCAGCGTGGCGTCGGTAAAGTGACGCGGCGGCTGGGTCTGGCGCTCCACCACTTCCCCTTTTTCGCACAGGAGCTCATCATCTTTAGCGACCACCGGCAGCGGCATGCCGTCGTTTTCTTCATCGCGCTCTTTATTGCCTAACAGGGTTCGCCAGCCCGCTTCTGCCAGAAAACGCGCCTTGGCCACAAACTTACCGTTGGCGATATCAAGATCGATCTGACACTTTCGGAACACCGCATCCGGGCAGAACTGCATCAGATACTGGCGAGCAATCAGGGTGTAAACCTTTTCTTCGTTGTCGCTGAGCTTCACCTGCGAACTGCGCGCGGTGGGGATAATGGCGTGGTGGGCATCGACCTTTTTATCGTCCCAGCAGCGGTTGCGGATCTCCGGGTCCACCACCGGCTGCGGCAGCAGGTCCGGCGCATGTACGCTGATGGCGTTCAGCACCGCATGTCTTCCGGCAAAATGCTCTTCCGGCAGATAGCGGCTGTCCGAACGCGGATAGGTAATCAGCTTATGAGTTTCATACAGCTTCTGGCAGATATCCAGCACGTTCTGCGCGCTAAAACCGAAGCGCTTCGCGGCTTCAATCTGCAGCGCCGAGAGGGAGAACGGCAGCGGCGCTGGCTCGGAGTCCCGCTTGTCGTTATAAGCGGTCACCGTCGCCGGCTGGCCCTCAATGCGCTTGACCACATGTTCGGCAAGCGAACGATGCAGCAGCCGTCCCTCTTCATCCTGGTAGGGTTCGCAGGCCTCGCTGGGGATCCAGGTGGCGACAAAACGCTCCTCCTTCGGGGTGACGATATGCGCCTTCACGTCGAAGAAGTCTTTGGCGACGAAGTTTTCAATCTCTTCATCGCGGCGTACAACCAGGCCAAGCACCGGCGTTTGTACGCGTCCGACCGATAGCACCCCTTGATAACCCGCGTTACGCCCAAGGATGGTGTAGGCGCGGGTCATATTGATCCCATATAACCAGTCGGCGCGGGCGCGAGCCAGCGCCGAGACGCACAGCGGAACGAACTCGCTATTGGCGCGCAGGCGGTTAATCGCCCGCTCCACCGCCTGCGGGTTGAGATCGTTAATCAGGCAGCGCTGCACCTGCTGGCGCTTTTCCGGCGCCAGCTGCAGGTAGTCGAGCACCTCGTCCACCAGCAGTTGGCCTTCTCTGTCCGGGTCACCCGCGTGGATCACTTCCTGCGCATCGCCAAGCAAACGCTTAATCACGTTAAGCTGTTTGGTCACCGAGGGCTTGGGCTGGAGCTGCCACTTTTCCGGAACGATAGGCAGGTCGAGCAGATTCCAGCGCGCATAGCGCCCGTCATAGACGTCAGGCTGAGCCTGCTCCAGCAGGTGGCCGATACACCAGGTGACCACCTGTCCGTTGCCGCATTCAATATAGCCATCGCCTTTGCGATGCGGTTTTGGCAGCACATCGGCAATGGCGCGGCCGAGACTCGGCTTTTCTGCAATAAACAGCCGCATGAAATCAACGAATCTCGATCATAGGGCGTCCGCCGCGGGCGGTCACCAGCTCGCCGATAGCGGTCAGCGTGATGCCATATTCAGCGGCTGCTGCCAGCACCTCGTCCTCGGCTTCCGGCGTTACCGCCAGCAACAGGCCGCCGGAGGTTTGCGGATCGCACAGCAGATCGCGCCACTCAGGCGGCATTTCGCCCATCAGATGCCCGTAGCTGGCAAAGTTTCGCCCGGTTCCGCCCGGCACCGCACCGGCCGCAATATACTCTTCCACGCCCGGTAGTTTCGGGATACTGGCATAGGTGAGTTGCGCCTGTACGCCCGCTCCGCGGCACACTTCGCTCAGATGCCCCAGCAGTCCGAAGCCGGTGACGTCGGTCATCGCCTTCACGCCGTCAATGTTGGCGAACGCCGAGCCGACGAGGTTCATCTGGCACATGGTTTCCGTCGCCAGCCCCTGATGTTCCGGCTTCAGCAGCGACTTTTTCTCGGCAGTGGTCAGCACGCCGATACCCAGCGGTTTCGTGAGGTAGAGTTTGCATCCGGCCTGAGCGGTACTGTTTTTCTTCACCCGCTCGGTCGGAACCACGCCGGTCACCGCAAGACCGAAGATGGGTTCAGGCGCATCAATCGAGTGGCCCCCGGCCAGCGCGATCCCCGCCTGCTGGCAGGCAAAACGCCCGCCATCAACTACCTGACGGGCAATTTCCGGCGCCAGCGTATTGATGGGCCAGCCGAGGATAGCGATGGCCATTATCGGCTTGCCGCCCATAGCGAAAATATCGCTGATGGCGTTTGTCGCGGCAATGCGCCCAAAGTCGAACGGATTATCGACGATCGGCATAAAAAAGTCGGTAGTACTGACAATCGAGGTACCGTTGCCGAGATCGTAGACCGCGGCATCATCGCTGGTTTCATTCCCCACCAGCAGATTCGGGTCAATAAATTTGGCCTGGTCGCTCTGCAGGATGGTTTCCAGCACTTTAGGGGAAATTTTACATCCGCAACCGGCTCCGTGGCTGTATTGCGTTAAACGAATGGCTTGCTCGCTCATGGACATCTCCTGTCATTGCAATCCCGATATGGTAGCGCCCAAATGGCGGAGTGGTAAGTGCGACAGTCCGAAATCGCGTATGGTTGCTCATTAAGCAGACAAAAAACCGATTTTGCGATACGGGCCCGCTTTTTCGTCGTCATTTTACCCTTTACTAAAAAATGACAGAAATGTAACAACAAAAAATTCTGTTTTGTCTGGACATATAACAACGTAAGGAAGTTTTCATGAAAAAGCGTGTTCTCGCCCTTTGCCTGGCCAGTTTCTTCTCCATCAACGCTTTCGCCCTGGTTCCCGCCGGTAACGACGTCACCACCAAACCGGATCTCTACTACCTGACCAATGCGCAGGCTATCGACAGCCTCGCGCTGCTACCGCCGCCGCCGGAGGTGGGCAGTATCGCGTTTTTAAACGATCAGGCCATGTATGAGAAAGGACGCCTGCTGCGCGGCACCGAGCGCGGCAAACTGGCGGCGGAAGACACAAACCTGAGCGGCGGCGGCGTCGCCAACGCCTTCTCGGGTGCCTTCGGCTCGCCCATTACCGCCAAAGATGCGCCGGAGCTGCACAAGCTGCTCACCAACATGATTGAAGATGCCGGCGACCTGGCCACGCGAGGGGCGAAGGAGAAATACATGCGCATTCGCCCCTTTGCGTTTTACGGAGTCGCCACCTGTAACACCAAGGAACAGGATACGCTATCGAAAAACGGCTCCTACCCCTCCGGCCACACCTCTATCGGCTGGGCCACCGCGCTGGTGCTGGCTGAGATTAATCCGCAGCGGCAAAATGAAATTCTTAAGCGCGGCTTTGAGCTGGGCGAAAGCCGGGTGATCTGCGGCTATCACTGGCAGAGCGACGTCGACGCGGCGCGGATTGTCGGTTCGGCGGTGGTTGCCACGCTGCATACCAACCCGGCCTTCCAGCAGCAGCTTCAGAAAGCGAAAGACGAATTCGCCAAACGGCAGAAGTAACCTCATCGCTGTTAAATTCCCGGAGGCGGCGCTTGACGCGCCTTATCCGGGCTACGGGTTCCCAGCCGTCCGCGGTTTGGTCGCCCGGGCAGATGCGCCAGCACCGCCTCCGGGAAAGGTGTCGAGCCTGGTACGCTGGTACGGCTTCCACCCGACTCGCGCTGCGCTTAGCCGGGCTACAATCCCGGAGGCGGCGGTGAGCCGGGCCCGCCCGGCATAACGAGAATGGACTCAGAAGCGCGTCACGAACGGCGCGGTATCCGGCAAAGTGATGGTGGTTGAAGCTTTGAGCTGCGGCGTTCCCAGATAAAGAAAGCCCACGATTTTATCCTGCTCGCGGCAGGCAAACCCTTCACGGACGACCGGGCTCTCGGTTAATGCGCCGCTGCGCCAGATACCGTTAAAACCCTGCGCCACGGCCGCCATCTGCATGGCCATCACCGCGCAGCCCGCCGACATCTCTTGTTCCCACCTGGGGACCTTCGGATGATCTTCACAGCGCGCCACCACCGCAATAATCAGCGGCGCGCGGAACGGCGCGCTGCGCGCTTTTTCAATCGCCTTTTCATCTCCGCCTGCCGCCACGGCGCCTTTTTCCAGCAGCTGGCTGAAGCGCTCGCGCCCATCATCGGCAATAATGAAGAAGCGCCACGGCTGTAGCGTTCCGTGGTCCGGCGCGCGCAGCCCCGCGCGAAGGATGTTTTCCAGCTGTTCGCCAGCCGGCGCCGGATCGGTCAAACGTGAAGCGCTGCGGCGATTAACCAGTAGTTCGAGAGCATCCATCTGTGTAACTCCTGTGATGTCATTTTTCATAAAATTAACATGCACAAGGATTTTGTTACAGCCCAGCGGGTGATTCCTGCTGACAACCGTCGGCACTCTCATTAGGATAGCCAGACGCGGCAGCCCGTGCGGCTTGCCCTATTTTGATAATGGTTAGGGAGAATACATGCGAACTCTTTGGCGACTGCTCGCCGGAATCTTTAAATGGACATGGCGAGTGCTCAACTTCATTCGCCAGCTCGCACTGAACGTGGTTTTCCTTGTGCTGGTGCTGGCCTGCGTCGGTATCTGGGCCCAGTTCAGCAGTAACACAACAGAGCATACCACTCGCGGCGCGCTGCTGATGGATATCACCGGCGTGGTGGTCGATAAACCTTCGGCCAGCAGCAAACTTGGGGTCATTGGCCGTCAACTGTTTGGCGCCAGCTCGGATCGCCTGCAGGAAAACTCGCTGTTTGATATTGTGCAGACAATTCGCCAGGCGAAAGACGACCGCAATATCACCGGCATCGTGCTGGATCTGAAAAACTTTGCCGGCGGCGATCAGCCATCGATGCAGTACATCGGTAAAGCGCTGCGCGAATTCCGCGATAGCGGTAAACCGGTCTACGCCATTGGCAGCAGCTACAGCCAGGGGCAGTATTATCTGGCCAGCTTCGCTAATAAAATCTGGCTTTCGCCGCAGGGCGAAGTGGATCTGCATGGTTTCGCGACCAACGGCCTGTACTACAAATCGCTGCTCGATAAGCTCAAAGTATCGACCCACGTTTTCCGCGTCGGCACTTATAAATCAGCGGTAGAGCCGTTTATCCGCGATGATATGTCCCCGGCAGCGCGCGAGGCGGATAGCCGTTGGATTGGCGAACTGTGGCAAAACTACCTCAACACCATCGCCGCCAACCGCCAGATCTCCGCACAGCAGCTTTTCCCTGGCGCTCAGGGGGTCCTCGACGGTCTGCGTAAAGTTGATGGCGACACCGCCAGGTACGCGCTGGATAACAAGCTGGTTGACGAGCTTGGCACCTCTACCGAAGTGGAGAAAGCGCTGACTAAGCAGTTTGGCTGGAGCAAAGCGGATAATAACTACAGCGCGATCAGCTACTACGACTACACCGTGAAAACGCCTGCCGATAAAGGCTCCGCGATAGCGGTTATCTTTGCTAACGGCGCGATTATGGATGGCGAGGAAACGCCGGGTAACGTCGGCGGCGACACTACCGCTGCGCAGATCCGCGACGCCCGCCTCGATCCGAAAGTGAAAGCTATCGTACTGCGGGTAAACAGCCCTGGCGGCAGCGTCAGCGCCTCGGAGGTGATTCGCGAAGAGCTGGCGGCGGCAAAAGCGGCCGGCAAACCGGTGGTGGTATCGATGGGCGGCATGGCGGCCTCCGGCGGCTACTGGATCTCCACCCCGGCGGATTATATCGTCGCGAACCCCAGCACCCTGACCGGTTCTATCGGTATCTTTGGGGTAATTAACACCGTCGAAAATACGCTCGGCTCGATTGGCGTTCATACCGATGGCGTGGCCACCTCTCCGCTGGCCGATGTCTCCACCACTAAAGCGCTTCCGCCGGAAGTACAACAGCTGATGCAGCTCAGCATCGAAAACGGCTATAAGCGCTTTATCACCCTGGTGGCGAACGCGCGTAAGAGCACGCCGGAAAAAATCGACCAAATCGCCCAGGGCCACGTCTGGACCGGTGAAGATGCGAAAGCAAACGGTCTGGTCGACAGCCTCGGCGACTTTGACGACGCGGTGGCAAAAGCCGCCGAGCTGGCGAAGCTGAAAGAGTGGCATATCAATTATTATCAGGAAGAGCCGACCTTCTTCTCGATGGTGGTCGATAGCCTGACCGGTTCCGTTCGCGCGGCGCTGCCGGCGGCGGTTCAGGCTTATTTGCCTGCGCCGGTGGCCGCTGCGGCTAATGCAGTGAAAAACGAAAGCGACAAGCTGGCGGCCTTTAATGATCCGCAGAATCGCTACGCCTTCTGCTTGACCTGCGCCAACATTCGTTAATCCCACGCCGCCCCATTCCACGGGGCGGCATTTTTCACTTCATCCTTCCCGCCGCCTCTTTCCTGGCTACGCGCAGCAACGCTGGCCCCATAGTCACTATGCTCCCACAGATTTCATTGCTTGCCGCCTCGATGCAGCGTAAATGTTTTTGTGTCAGGCAAGCCATGCAATACACGAAAGCAGCCGACGCCCCTGCAACTTGCGGCGTGACGGGTATATACTGCGCCTGTCTACGTTTAACCTAAGCGATGCTATGCAGAAGAAATCTATCTACGTTGCCTATACTGGCGGCACCATTGGTATGCAGCGTTCTGAACACGGCTACATTCCCGTTTCCGGCCATCTCCAGCGCCAGCTGGCTTTGATGCCCGAGTTTCACCGTCCGGAGATGCCGGACTTCACCATTCATGAATATGCTCCGCTGATGGACTCCTCCGATATGACGCCGGAAGACTGGCAGCATATCGCCGAGGATATTCGCGATCGTTATGACCAGTACGACGGTTTCGTGATCCTGCACGGTACGGATACCATGGCGTTTACCGCTTCGGCGCTCTCCTTCATGCTGGAGAATCTGGGGAAACCGGTCATTGTGACAGGGTCACAAATTCCGCTCGCTGAGCTACGCTCCGACGGGCAGATTAATCTCCTCAACGCCCTGTACGTCGCCGCCAACTATCCGATTAACGAAGTGTCGTTGTTCTTCAACAACCGTCTCTACCGCGGCAACCGTACAACAAAGGCCCACGCCGACGGATTTAACGCCTTCGCTTCGCCAAACCTGGCGCCGCTGCTGGAAGCCGGGATCCATATTCGCCGTCTCGGCACCCCTCCCGCACCGCACGGCAGCGGTGAGCTGGTGGTTCACCCTATCACGCCGCAGCCGATTGGCGTGGTGACCATTTATCCCGGCATTTCCGCCGACGTCGTGCGCAATTTCCTGCGCCAGCCGGTCAAAGCGCTGATCCTGCGCTCATATGGCGTCGGTAACGCGCCGCAGAACGGCGAATTTATTCAGGTCCTGGCTGAAGCCAGCCAGCGCGGTATCGTGGTGATTAACCTGACCCAGTGTATGTCCGGCAAGGTGAATATGGGCGGTTACGCCACCGGTAACGCGCTGGCTCAGGCCGGGGTGATTAGCGGTTTTGATATGACCGTCGAAGCCACGCTGACCAAGCTACACTATTTATTGAGTCAGGATCTGGACGTTGCGGCTATCCGTCGCGCAATGCAGGAGAACCTGCGCGGCGAACTGACCCCCGATGAGTAAGGAGAAACACATGACCCAGCGCGCGCTGCTACTGGTCGATTTACAAAATGATTTCTGCGCCGGTGGCGCACTTGCGGTCCCGCAGGGCGATAGTACGGTCGACGTCGCCAACCTGCTTATCGACTGGAGCCTGACGCGGGGCGAAACGGTGGTAGCCAGCCAGGACTGGCATCCGGCGAATCACGGCAGCTTTGCCAGCCAGCATCAGGTTGAACCCTATACCCAGGGCGAGCTCGACGGCCTGACGCAAACTTTCTGGCCGGATCACTGCGTGCAAAACAGCGAAGGCGCGGCTCTGCATCCGCTGCTCAAACAGCAGCATATCGCCGCCGTCTTCCACAAAGGCGAAAATCCGGCCATAGATAGCTACAGCGCCTTTTTCGACAACGGCCACCGACAGAAAACGCAGCTTGATGCGTGGCTGCGCGAGCGCGATATTCGCGAACTCACGGTGCTGGGTCTGGCCACCGACTACTGCGTCAAGTTTACCGTGCTCGACGCTCTCAATCTGGGCTACAACGTCAACGTCATTACCGACGGCTGCCGCGGGGTGAATATTCAGCCGCACGACAGCAATCAGGCATTTATGGAGATGGCCGCCGCGGGCGCCACCCTCTATACCCTGGACGACTGGCTGGAAACCCACGCATAACCGGTGCCGACAGGCATTTTCCCTGTCGGCGCATTTCTCAGGCCAGCGTTGAAATCTCCTCCAGCGATATCTTGCGCGTTTCGATGCCAAAGCAGAACAGGATCAGCGCACAGAGTACCAGCATCACCCCGAGCACCATAAAAACCGTAATCGCGCCGTAGCGGGTCAGCAGGACAGCGACGCCGTAGGGAGTAAAGACGGCGACAATTCGCCCTACCGCGTTGACAAAGCCTGAACCGCGCAGCCGGAGATGCGTTGGCCACAGCTCCGGCACGTACACCGCCGAGGCAAAGCAGACGTACATATACAGGAAAAAGATCATCACCAGGCCATAGCTTAAGATGGCCCACTCTGCGGTTTGAATCGAATAGAAGTAGCCGAGCACCGCAATAATAATCAGCAGCGATGAGCCAAATAACCGCCGCGGAAAACGGTCGATAATCAGCGCGGCGATAAATATTCCCACCGGCGCGCCAATCATAATAATCGCGGTCATCAAGATTGACTTCGTCACGTCGATGCCCGAATTGACGAAAATTGTCGGGATCCACACCGTAATGGTATAGAGCGAAATATTCATGGCGATTAGCACGGTGATTGCCACCAGCGTGCGCCGCAGCATCTGGCCTTTAAACAGCAGCCAGAAAGAGCCGCTTTCCACACACACATCCGCCGTTTGATCCGCGCTTTGCCAGGCCGGTAAGGTGATGTTTTTCTCTCTCTCGATTTGCGACTCTACCTGCTGGAGATGCTTTTCAGCGGCGCTGCGCTGCCCTTTTCCAGCCAGCCAGCGGGGAGATTCAATAAAGTATCTTCCCGACAGATACCAGGCCAGCAGCATGGCTCCTCCGCCGAACAGAAACATCATCCGCCAGCTTAAAAAAGCAATCACCACGACGCCAATTGCCGCCGATAACATAGGCGACCAGTTGCCGACAAAGGAGAGCCGGGCGGACCATTTTCCGCGTACCGCGGGCGGAATAAATTCGGTAAAAGAGGCATAGCCCACCATAATCAGCGCCCCCATTCCGCAGCCCATCAGACAGCGAAAAAAGATAAGCCAGTACATGTTGGGCACAAAGGTTGCCGCACAGGCAGAGACCCCGACGATCAGTAAATTCAGGCGAAATGCTTTACGTCGCCCGAGATAATCGCCTATAAAACCTCCGGTCAACGAACCAATAAAGTAGCCAAACATCAGCGCCGAGGTAAATGCGGCGTTGAGATAGTTATTTGACCAGCCATTGCTGACTAACTTTGCCAGCACCACGTTGCCGGAATAGCTGAGAAAACCGGTGATTAATAAACTAAAACTAATAATGCCAAAAATACGAAAATGAAATCGTGATAAAGGTAAGCGGTCTAATCTTGCGCCGATAGGGTCACATTGTTCCATCTGGATGCCTCAAATTCAGCTAAAATATAAAGTATGGCCATCGCGGCAGAATCATTTTTGCCGCGCCAGCCATCATCATTAAATTTTCATGGCATTATCCAGGTGCAAATTAAAATAATATCGATACAGCCAATCTTAATGTTAATAAACGAGTTGAATATTATTTTCTTTACAAAATGCAATCCACTGTGCACCCGGCGCCTTATTGGTGATAAGGTAATTAATATGGCTAAAATCCACGAGCTGGACGAATGCTTTGCGATCGAATTTTGAATGATCGACCAGCAAAGCGACTTCGGTTGCCTGGCGGATCATGGTTTTCTTAATTTCCGCTTCCGCTTCGTTAGAGTCCAGCGCCCCGCTCTGCATATCCAGCCCTTTGCAGCTCATCACCATAATATCAACATGATAGCGGCTAATAATTTCCTTAGTGATCCTTCCCTGCAGCGACAGCGTATTCTTATTGAGCTCGCCGCCGGTAGATACCACGTTGATTTCAGACTGTGCCAGCTCATGAAAGGCTTCTGCCGAGTTGGTTAACAGCGTGAGATCGTTTCTCTCTTTCAATAGCTTTAATAACTCCATCGCGGTACTGCTGGAGTCGGCAGCCATGGTGGTTTTATTCTTTATAAACGGTAATGCATTGCGGGCAATGATCTGCTTCTCTTCTAAAAAAGATTTAGCGCGTTTATAAAAATGAATATTGTCAGCTAAAGCATTGGTATTTAATACAGCGCCGCCGTACGTGCGGGTCAAATAACCTTCATCTTCGAGCTTTTCCAGATCGCGACGGATGGTTTCCTCAGTGACCTGAAAAATTGCGCTTAAATTAGAAACCGCTACTTTCTTATCATTAGCCACCATTTGCTTTATGGCCTGAATCCTGTCTTTTGCCGCCACGATGACACCTCTGTTTCCTGCAAAGTCATAATAAGATTCTAGTATCGCACAGGCTATGTTTATTTTCAAAAGAACCTGTCTGAATCACAGATTTAATACTATTTTACACAGAAACAGAGGTCAGCGTCTTCTCTCTTATTTAGTATCCAGCGCTTCCGCCATTCGCCTCATCAATAATGAATCATCATCGGTCAGAGCGATGTTCAGCGCATCGACATTCTCGCGCACCTGCTCGGGCGCCGTAGCGCCGCTCAGCAGGGTAATGAGATCGCTTTGCTTTAATATCCACGCCAGCGCCAGCGCGGGGATGGTACAGCGATATTTTTCGCATAGCGGCTGCCATTGCTCAAGCATATCAATCACGCGCAGCATATTTTCCCGCTGGAACCAGACCTTATTGGCCCGCGCACCGCCGGGAACATAATCACGGCCGATAGTCCCGGTCAGTAGCCCCTGCTCAAGCGGCGAGTAGACCTGCACTACAATGCCGTTCTGTTGACAGAGCGGCAGTAGCTCGGCCTCCAGCGCCCGGTCAAGAATGCTGTACTTGGCCTGCACGATATCCAGCTCGCCGTGCTTGAGGTACTCTCTGATATGCCCGGCATCTACGTTCGCCGCGCCGATAGAGCGAATTTTTCCCTCTTTCTTAAGCGCGTTCAGCGTGGCTACTGTCTCCGCAATTGGCGTAAAGCAGGGCTCTACCGACTGCCAGTGGGTCATATAGATATCAATAGTATCGATGCCCAGCCTTTGCAGGCTGGCCTCCACCTCTTCGCGAATCGACTCGGGCGTCAGGTTTTTATACAGCTGGCGATCGCCCACCTTATTAAACAGGCTGCCCGTGCGCTCCCAGACGATACCGCATTTGGTTTCGACAACGACTTCGCGGCGCGGCAGCTGTTTAAGCGCCTGGCCAACAATCACTTCGCTGTTGCCAAAGTTGTAGCCTGGCGCGGTATCAATCAGATTGATCCCGCAGCGATGCGCCTCAACAATGGTGTCGATACATATCTGCAGATCGAGATCGCCGTTCCACGCCGGGCCGCCGCCAATGGCCCATGTGCCTAATCCCATTCGGGAAAGCGTGATATCCGTACTGCCTAAAGAAATCATTTTCATCTGCTGCTATTACCCTTCATATTCGTCGAGAAGTTGTTCAACCAGCGTTCTGTTCTTCACGCCCGTCGTGGCGCCTACGCTCAGCACCGAGATTGCCGCCGTGGCGTTAGCAAACAACGCGCACTCGCGCAGCGGTTTGCCTTCAAGCAGCGCGGAGATAAATCCCGAGGCAAAATTATCCCCTGCGCCAATGGTGTCGATGGCGGTAATGCCTGAAACCGCCGGCACTTCCAGCTTCATATCGGCACGCTTAATAAAGCAGCCTCGCTTGCCGGTCTTAATAACCACCGTTTTCACCCCGCAGTTCAGGAAGCTATCGGCGATCTCATCCAGCGTCTCTTTGCCGGTGAGCAGTTTTGCCTCGGCATAATTGGGAAACAGATAATCGACGTAGCTCAGCGCCTGGCGAATATCGTTCAGAGTTTCGTTAAGCCGCGGCTTAATCATATCGGCGCAAATAATTAATCCGTGCGCTTTGGCCTGAGTGAATATCTCCGTTAACGCTTTACCATCGAGCAGCGGGCTATTAAAAATGCTCGCCAGCGACAGCAGCTTTGCCTGAGAGAAGCGGCCAAAGTCCACATCGTTAATATTCAGCTTCCACAGACTACCATTGCGGTTAGTCACAAAAGTACGCTCGCCATCGGCGGTGACCAGACCCACATTAATGGAGGTATCGATTTCGCCATCCTGCTTCAGGCTGTGGATATCAATATTCTCCCGGCGACAGTGTGCAAGAATAAAATGTCCCGCCGCGTCGTCCCCTACCCGACTCATTAATGCCGTTCGATGACCGAGTCGGGAAATAATGGTTGCCTCGTTAATTGCGTCCCCCCCGGTGGTCATGGCGATGCGTTCTAAGGGATATGAGTCAACATCAAAGATATTTTTGCTCACCGGCTGCAGGGGAATATCAACAATGGCCGCGCCTATACAAATAACCTCGATATTATCCATGTTGTCATTCCGCTTTACCGTCAGAGCCAAACAGTTTTATTTTCTCCAGCGCGCGCGTTTTGACCGCTTTGCGCACTTCGCGCTCAACGTGCAGGAACGGTTGATTCTGGTTCTCCTGCACTGCCGCCATCGCCGCCTGGCACAGTTCGGTATGAATGTTAATTTTGGAAATACCCAGCGAAATAGCCTGCTTAATATCCGCGTCGCTAATGCCGGATGCGCCGTGCAGTACCAGCGGAACGGATACCGCCTCGCGCACGCGTTTCACCACCTCAAAGTTGAGTTTCGGCTCTGAGGTATAGACCCCGTGCTGGTTACCAATCGCTACCGCCAGGGAATCGCAGCCGGTGCGCTCGACGAATTCCGCCGCTTGATCCGGATCGGTATAGTGATAGCCCGCCAGCGCTTCTTCATAGACCGTTTCATTGCCCACGTGTCCCAGCTCCGCTTCGATCGGAATGCCCAGCGGATGGAAGAAGTCCACCGCCTCTTTGGTCAGACGAATATTCTCTTCGAAATCAAAGGCGGAAGCGTCGCGCATCAGGGAATTCATGCCATGGGCCCACGCATTGTGGATAATTTCCATGCTGCGTCCGTGGTCCCAGTGCGCAATCACCGGTACCGAGGCCTTTTTGGCCATTGAAACCATCATATGCGAAAAATCTTCAAACGAGGTATTGCCCACAAATCCGGTGCCGAAAGAGATAATCACCGGCGATGTTGACTCTTCCGCGGCATCGATAACGCCCATCAGCATTTCGGCATTCCACACGTTAAAGTGGGCAATGGCATAATGTTTATTTTGCGCATCATTTTCCCAATATTTAATATCAGCCAGCATAGTTGTTTCTCCCTTTTTAATAAATTAATGGTTAACTCTAATAACGCCTTTAATCATCTCGCGTTTGTTATTAACAGATTCCTCAAACGCGCGCTGAACATCCTCGTAGTCGTAAATGTGCGTCACCATCGACTTCACATCGAAACGGCCGGAGGAGATAGCTTCAATAGTCACCGGGTAGCGGTTGGCATAGCGGAAAACGGTCTGAATCGATACTTCGCGGTTAATTTTCAGGAAGTTAATTGCCGAATCCCCGGGGACCGTACCGACGATCATGATTTTCCCTCCACGCATGACCAGATACGGTGCCTGCTTAACGGTGATGGCCGAACCGGCGGTTTCGAATACGATATCAGCCCCCATGTCGCCGGATAACTGCTGGCAGCGCGCGACGGTGTCCTCTTTTGAGCCGTTGATAACGACTTTGGCCCCGAGCTGTTCGGCCATGGCCAGGCGTTTTTCCAGCACATCAACCACCGTGATATCAGTAGCCCCCAGGCAAAGGCATGCCTGCAGGGTCATTAAACCAATACAGCCTGCGCCAAGAATGACGATTTTCTTGCCAGGCTTGACGTCCGCCAGCATTGCGGCATGCATGCCGACCGCCGCAGGCTCCACCAGCGCGCCTTCCATCGTGTCCATATTGTCGGGCAGCTTATAGGTGAAGCTCTCCGGATGGCACAGGTAGTGGGTTAACGCGCCGCGATAATTTGGCTGCGTGGCCATGAAATCAACGTCAGGACAGATATTGTATTTCCCCTCCAGACAGTAGCGGCAGTGGCCGCACGGCACCCCGGGTTCAATATTCACCCGGTCGCCGGGTTTAAATTTGCTCACGCGGTTTCCCACCGCGACCACCGTACCGGCGCATTCGTGCCCCAGACCAATTTCCTGATTGGGATCTTTCGGCGGAATAAAGGGACCTGATTCGAAACCGTGAACATCTGAACCGCAAATACCAACGTATTCAATTTTGATCAGCACTTCATGTTCTTTGGGTACCGGAATATCAGCAGCGATGATTTTCATCATACCCGGCGTTTTTAAAATCGCTTTTGAATTATTCATTTTATTTTCCGTCAATATTATTTGCTGGTAACGGCATCAATACCGAGACTTTCGACAGAGACGCCTTTAGTTTCAATTCCGATTGTGGCGATAGCGACCGCAACAATAATGGAGACGGCCCCCAGCAGCACAAATACCCCGGTTACGCCATAGCCGTTAAGTAATACCGCCACCGCATAGGGCGCGGCGATACCGCTGATGCGCCCCACCGCGTTCGCCAGGCCTGAACCACGAAGCTTCGCTTCGGTCGGCCATATTTCCGGCACATAGACCGCTGAGGCGTAGCAAACGTACATATAGACAAACGTAATCAGGAAGAAGCCAATTAATGTGATGAGCAGCATACTGGTTTGCAGAGAATAGATATATCCCAGCACGGCGATTAATACCAATAAGCCCACACCCATAGTTTTCCGCGGTATTTTATCCATCACCAGCATGGCGATGAAAATGCCAAACGGCGCGCCGAACATACTCATGGTGTTTAAAACAATGGAGTCTTTCAGATTAATGCCCTGGGTCATAAATATCGTCGGCAGCCAGTTAATTAAGGTATACTGGACGACATTCATGGCAATCAGGACGAAGGAGCCTAAAATAACCCGCTTGAGTAATACGCCGGTTAATAAGGCTGAATAAGGAACCGCGCGCGGCGCTTTACCATCATCTTCTATTACCACTGGCGGCAATGGCTTACCGGTTTGCTGCACGACCCTCTCTTCAATGGCCCGCATCACCTTTTCCGCTTCCGCGTAACGTCCACGAGACTCCAGCCAGCGTGGCGATTCAGGGAAACTGCGCCAGGCAATAACGGTAGCAATTAGCGACAGCACCGCCGGGATCAGCAGCTGTACGCGCCAGTTCCATTCCGCGCTGATTAACGGCGTTAATCCCATCGCAATCAGCGAACAGAGCGGATAAGACCAGTTGCCGATAAACGAGACCCGACTGGACCAGGTGCCGCGATTTCTGCCAGGCATATATTCGGTGAATCCGGCAAATAAGGTCACCAGCAGCGCGCCTAACCCTACCCCCATGATAAAACGACAGGCAATCAGAAAGATCATATTCGGCGAAAACGCCCCAATGACCATGGCAATAATATGAATCGCTTCATACAGGATGAACGCATTTTTACGCCCGATCTTATCGCCGATAATGCCGCCACCGAGCGCGCCAAGAAACATTCCCGCCGTGGTAATGGCAGAAAACGTAGCGGTCGTGGAATTATCGGTCCAGCCCAAGTCTTTTAGCTGCGCGAGTATTAACCCGCCTACGGCATTACTCCAGCAGACAAGTAATCCGAAAGCGACCATGGCAAACATTGAAGCGTGCCAACGGCAGTCGGGCAGGCGATCGAGCCTGGCGCCGCAGTGCGGTTTTGCTATCTGTTCCATCCGGGAACCTTCCTTTAATAAATGGGTTATTCATCAAAGTCGTAAGTCATGATGACCTTAATCGCGGTTTTATCGATCATGGCATCAAAACCTTCGCGCCACTGCGACAGGCCAATGCGATGAGTAATCATTGGTTTGACTTTGATCGCGCCGCTGGCGAGCAGGCGAATGGCGTTGCGCCAGGAGGTGGAGTCGTAAGCCATATGGCCGATGATGCTTTTGTTCCAGGCAGTGATGTCGTTGATGGAGAAGTCCAGCGGTTTGAAGCCCATCCCCACGCGGACCACTTCACCGTTGGGGCGCAGCATTTCGATAGACTGTTTGAGGGCAATGTTGGCGCCTGAACATTCGATAACCAGACCGAGATTATCTTTGCCGCAAATTTCCTGACAGCGCGCAACTACATCTTCGCTCGAACCGTTGACCACCGCCGTCGCACCCAACGCTTTAGCGATGGGGAAACGCACCGCGACGTCCTCTTCCAGCCCGACCATCACGATATTGACGGCCCCCATGATGCGCGCCATCTGTACGGCAAAGAGCCCTAGCGGACCGGTACCGAAGACCACCACGTCCTGACCGGGGAGAAATTTGGATTGTTGAGCGATAGATTTATAGGCGTTACAGATAGGATCCAGCACCGCCGCTTCTTCGTAATCAACGCCCGGCGGGATTTCCCACAGCGCGTGGCGATGAATTTTGAGGATCTCCCCCGGCACCAGGCAGTATTTCGAAAATCCGCCGCCCCAGGTATTGTTATCAAGACCTAAATTAACTTTTTCTGTACAACACAGAAAATCACCTTGTTCGCAGGCCGGACACACGCCGCAGACGTGCCCGCTATTATCTGAAACCACCCGCTGGCCCACTTTCCAGTCCTTAACCTTTTCGCCGACCCGGACGATTTCACCGGCAAATTCGTGGCCGCGAATGGAGTTGAATTGGTCGGATCCGCTATCGACGTTGTAGTGCTTCATATCCGCGCCGCAAATGGCTGCCGCCTTGATTTCAATCACCACATCATCCGGACCGCAGACCGGTTCCGGAACATCAATCATCTTATAGCCGCCAAAGGCCTTACCAAATCTTGCCAGTGCTTTCATTGCGTCTTCCTTTGTTTGTGGTTTTGCATCAGTGGGAGCAATACTTAACCACGAAATCTTTAAGGTCAACATTAAATCTTTAAAACACAGATATTGATCTGCATTTCACAACTTAGATCACAAATACGGCAAAATGGATGGCGGAGAGAGATGTGAAGGAAAGCTTATGGCGTTGGCATGGCGCGGCTTCGCTGATGCAGCGTGAACCCCTTCGCAGTTTTGGGCAATGGAAGATGCTAGCCTGCACGAGCTGTTTTTTCGCCACGTCATTTCCGTGGCGTGTTTGTTTTACTAAGTCACTTTTCTGTCAAAGAGGATTTGCTATGAAACTTTTGCCTTTACTGGCAGCTTTACCCCTGCTCTGCGCGAGCGTCGCTTCTGCTAATACCCTGATGTCCGTCGGCTACTTTAACGGCGGCGGCGACGTCACTGCCGGACCTGGCGGCAATATCGATAAACTTGACGTCCGGCAGATTACCCATCTCAACTACTCGTTTGGTCTGATCTATAACGACGAAAAAGGTGAAACCAACGCGGCCCTGAAAGACCCCGGCAGGCTGCATCAAATCTGGCTGTCGCCGAAAGTGCAGGCTGATTTGCAGAAAATCCCGCATCTGCGCCAGCAGAATCCGAACCTGAAAGTTTTGCTTTCCGTCGGCGGCTGGGGAGCGCGCGGATTCTCCGGCGCGGCGGCGACAAAAGAAACCCGAGCGCTGTTTATTCAGTCGGCGCAGGAGATCATTGAAAAATATGGTCTTGATGGTATCGATCTGGACTGGGAGTATCCGGTCAACGGCGCATGGGGACTGGTCGACAGCCAACCGGCCGATCGCGATAATTTTACCGTCCTGCTGAAAGAGCTGCGCGCGGCGGTGGGCAATAAAAAACTGGTGACCATCGCCGTGGGCGCTAACGCGGAGAGTCCGAAGAGCTGGGTGGATGTCAAAGCGATAGCCCCCTCGCTCGACTACATCAACCTGATGACCTACGACATGGCTTACGGCACCCAGTACTTCAATTCCAACCTGTACGACTCCTCTCAATGGCCGACGGTCGCAGAAGCCGATAAGTACAGCGCTGATTTCGTGGTCAACAACTATCTTGCGGCGGGTTTGAAGCCCAGCCAGATGAACCTGGGGATTGGTTTCTATGGGCGGGTACCGAAACGCGCCGTCGAGCCGGGCATTGACTGGAGCAAACCGGATGCGCAGAAAAATCCGGCAACGCAGCCTTATTTTGAGCCGCAGCAGGTCGAGCTGTTCAAAACGTTGGGCGTCGATCTGTCAAAAGATACCTACGTGAAATATAACGATATCGTGGCGAAGTTCATCAACGATCCGCAGAAGCGCTTTACTCAGCATTGGGATGATGAAGCGAAAGTGCCGTGGCTGTCGGTAACTTCTTCCGACGGTAAAGCGCTCTTTGCCCTCTCCTACGAGAACCCGCGCTCGGTGGCGATCAAAGCCGACTATATCAAGAGCAAAGGACTGGGAGGCGCGATGTTTTGGGAGTACGGCGCCGATGATCAAAACCAGCTAGCGAAACAGCTGGCCGAATCCCTGGAGATCAAACGCTGATCTGCGCGATGTCACCGCCTGCACAATAGGTTATGATAAGCACATTCCGCTGCGCCAGCTCCGGCGCAGCTTTTCATTTGCAACAGAAGGCATGGGTATTATGGCTTATATCCCGAAAAACTACGCCCGTCTGGAAGTCGGATATCGCGAAAAAGCGCTGAAGCTCTTCCCCTGGGTCTGCGGACGCTGCTCGCGTGAGTTTGTCTATTCGAATCTGCGTGAACTGACGGTACATCATATCGACCACGACCACTCCAATAACCCGGAAGATGGTAGCAACTGGGAGATGCTGTGCCTCTACTGCCACGATCATGAACACTCAAAATACACCGAGGCCGATCAGTATGGTTCAACGGTGGTGGCCGGCGAAGATGCGCAGAAAAGCGTCGGCGAAGCGAAATATAACCCTTTCGCCGATCTAAAAGCGATGATGAACAAGAAATAACGCCCAGCTGACGCTAAGCCCGGCGTTCAATTGGCCGGGCCGTTCAGGCTCAGGATTTAAACGTCGCGATAGGTTGCGGCGAAATACCAAAGTCCACTTTCAACTGCTGTTTACTCTTCATCACCATCTGTCCGTTGGTGTCGATGGTCATATGCTGCGCGTCAACGTTATATCGGGCCTGCCAGAGCATCACCAGCTGCAGACAGTTCTCTTTCTGCTCGGCTGTTAACGCCACGCCGTCGGGCCATTTTCCCAGCTCCACCGCCGTCGCCAGACGCTGATACACTTCCGGCGTCATGCCGTCGATAATCCGTTCAATTTCCATCGTTCTCCCACCTCATGTTGGAATAATTTGCTGAATCGTTTTTTCAACCCTTGGTTTGCTCACCATTTTCATCATTGGTGAAGCTTAAAGAGGCCGAATTAACACAAAAACGCTCACCGGTAGGCTGCGGGCCATCCGGGAAGACGTGTCCAAGGTGAGCATCGCAGTTTCCGCAGCGAATTTCCGTGCGCTGCATACCGTGGGAGTAATCGTTAAGATAGCGAATAGCATCATCGCTTACCGGCTCATAAAAGCTCGGCCAACCGCAGCCTGAATCATACTTGGATTGCGAGTTAAACAGCGGCGCGTCGCATACCAGGCAGTGGTAGACGCCGTCGCGTTTGTTGTGGAGTAGCCGCCCGGTGAACGGCGGTTCAGTACCGTGATTCTGCGTCACGTAAAACTGCATCTCGCTCAAATTTTTTTTGAACTCGTCCGAAGAGGGTTTATTCGACATTGGCTTGCTTCTCGCTGTGAAAGGACAACTTTTTCGGCTTAATTCTAACAAAATATTAACAATAAAGCGTGCACTTTTGTTCTAAACTTAGGCGACGCCAAAAGGCAGCCACACAATTGTGATGAATATCACATTTTTATCTCAAATGACCTTTAAAATTCCGGGCGCAGCCCCCATATGGAATTGGGCTCAAAGGGAAAGTGGGATAAATCAACCGCGCAAAGGCATGCTCCGGATTGATTTGTCGCAATGATTGACACGATTCCGCTTGACGCTGCGTAAGGTTTTTGTAATTTTACAGGCAACCTTTTATTCACTAACAAATAGCTGGTGGAATATATGACTATCAAAGTAGGTATCAACGGTTTTGGCCGTATCGGTCGCATTGTTTTCCGTGCTGCTCAGGAACGTTCTGACATCGAGATCGTTGCAATCAACGACCTGTTAGACGCTGACTACATGGCTTACATGCTGAAGTATGACTCCACTCACGGCCGTTTCAACGGTACCGTTGAAGTGAAAGACGGTCATCTGATCGTTAACGGTAAAAAAATCCGTGTTACCGCTGAGCGTGACCCGGCTAACCTGAAGTGGGACGAAGTGGGTGTTGACGTTGTTGCTGAAGCAACCGGTATCTTCCTGACCGACGAAACCGCTCGTAAGCACATCACCGCTGGCGCGAAAAAAGTCGTTCTGACTGGCCCGTCCAAAGACAACACTCCGATGTTTGTTAAAGGTGCTAACTTTGACAAATATGAAGGCCAGGACATCGTTTCCAACGCTTCCTGCACCACCAACTGCCTGGCTCCGCTGGCAAAAGTTATCAACGACAACTTCGGCATCATCGAAGGTCTGATGACTACTGTTCACGCCACTACCGCTACTCAGAAAACCGTTGATGGCCCGTCTCATAAAGACTGGCGCGGCGGCCGCGGCGCAGCTCAGAACATCATCCCGTCCTCTACCGGCGCTGCTAAAGCTGTAGGTAAAGTACTGCCAGAACTGAATGGCAAACTGACCGGTATGGCGTTCCGCGTTCCGACTCCGAACGTATCCGTTGTTGACCTGACCGTTCGTCTGGAAAAAGCTGCTTCTTATGAAGAAATTAAGAAAGCAATCAAAGCTGCTTCCGAAGGCGCAATGAAAGGCGTTCTGGGCTACACCGAAGACGACGTTGTCTCTACCGATTTCAACGGCGAAGTTTGCACTTCCGTATTCGATGCTAAAGCGGGTATCGCTCTGAACGACAACTTTGTGAAACTGGTTTCCTGGTACGATAACGAAACTGGTTACTCCAACAAGGTTCTGGACCTGATTGCTCACATCTCCAAATAAGTTGAGATGAGACCGTAATCTGTAAGAGCGACTCCGGTCGCTCTTTTTTTTGCCTAAAAATATACCCGTCATACTTCAAGTTACAGATGTGTTGGCTACGCTCGCTCACCCGAATCACTTACTACGGTAAGCTCATCGGGATGAATCAGGGACATCCATGTCCCTGACCGAAGGCCATCTTCGGTTGTTCAAATTCGTTCCTGACGAATTTGTCGTTCACTTGCCACCTTCCTGCAACTCGAATTATTTAGGGTAAAAAGGATTGCGTAATGATTAATAAAATTTTTGCCCTCCCGGTTATCGAACAGCTTACCCCTGTCCTTTCCCGTCGCCAGCTTGATGACCTGGAACTGATCGTGGTTGATCATCCGCAGGTTAAAGCTTCCGTGGCTTTCCAGGGCGCTCACCTGCTCTCCTGGAAGCCCGCAGGCGAAGAAGAGGTCCTGTGGCTCAGCGGCAATACTCCATTCAAAAATGGCGTTGCCCTGCGCGGCGGCGTGCCGATTTGCTGGCCATGGTTTGGCCCATCAGCTCAGCAGGGTCTGCCGTCGCACGGTTTTGCCCGCAATCTGCCGTGGGCCCTGAAAGGCCACGATGAAGACGATAACGGCGTAGTGCTGACCTTTGAACTAAAAAGCAGCGATGCCACTCGCCAGTACTGGCCGCATGAGTTCACCCTGTTAGCGCGTTTCAAACTGGGTAAAACCTGCGAAATTGAGCTGGAAGCGCACGGCGAATTTGAAACCACTTCCGCCCTTCACACCTATTTCAACGTCGGTGACATTGCGGCAGTGAAGGTCAGCGGTCTGGGCGACCGTTATATTGATAAAGTGAAAAATGCCGAAGAAGGCGTATTAAGCAACGGCACTGAAACCTTCCCGGATCGTACCGACCGCGTCTATCTGAATGCAGAAACCTGCAGCGTCATTCACGATGATGCGCTCAGCCGCAACATCGATGTCGTCCATCATCACAACAGCAACGTGGTTGGCTGGAACCCGGGACCGGCCCTTTCCGTCAGCATGGGCGATATGCCCGATGATGGCTACAAAACCTTCGTTTGCGTAGAAACTTGCTGCGTAACCGAATCGCAGAAGGCCAGCGAAGAGAAACCTTCGCGCCTGGCGCAAACCATTCGCGTGATGAAACGCTAACGCACTGAAAGAGCGCATACGGGTTAAAATCTAGTGCGCGTATTTCTGCCGGGAGGCAGCTGACGCTTTGCCCGGCCTGACGCACTGATTGCGATCGTATTCATGCCTGGTGGCAGCTCGCGACCGGAGCCCCGCAGGGTCGGGGCTTTTCTTTATACCCTATTCAGACCATATCCAGCGGTGTTTTTCTTCCCGGTGCCGGGTAAGCTTTTTCCAGCAGCGCCCTCTCTTCAGCGGTTAGCTCGATGTCCAGCGCCGCAGCATTTTGCTCAACATGTTCGATACTCGATGCTTTCGGGATCGCCAGTACCCCCTGATGGCTGATAACCCATGCCAGAAGCACCTGCGCGGCGGTTACGCCCCGGGCCTGCGCAATATTTTTCACAACGGTATGATTTAAAAGTCCATTGCGCAGACGGCCGGCCTGGGCCAGCGGACAGTAGGCCATCACCGGCAGCCGCTGCTGCTGGCACCATGGCAACAAATCATGTTCAATACCGCGAGAAGCCAGGTGATAGAGTACCTGGTCAGTTGCGCACTGCTCGCCGCCGTCAACCTGCCAGAGTTCTTGCATATCAGCGTAATCAAGATTCGATACGCCCCAGCGACGAATTTTGCCCTGCGCAACGAGCGCTTCCATACCTGCCACCGTCTCCTGCAATGCGTAGTCGCCGCGCCAGTGCAGCAGGTAGAGATCGAGATAGTCGGTCTTCAGGCGGCGCAGGCTGGCTTCGCAGGCGCTGGCTATTTTGCGACCGCCAGCGTTCCACGGATACACTTTAGACACCAGCACCACGCGCTCGCGCTGGCCGCGAATGGCTTCGCCGACAACCTCTTCGGCGCCGCCGTCAGCATACATTTCCGCCGTATCGATCACCGTGAGCCCAAGATCGATGCCCGCGCGTAGTGCAGCAGACTCCTGAGCGCGCAGCGCCGGGTTTTCGCCCATGTACCAGGTCCCCTGCCCTATGACGGGAACCGCTGGATGCTCGCCAAAACTGATTGTCCTTTGTGCCATGACTACCTCCTGTCGTTTGATTGCACCACCGTAATGCAAAACAGGGCATTACGCCCTGTTTTGATGCACAAATTGCTCTGTAATAAAGCACTATCAGAAGGAGTAAGTGATCCCGGTTGAAATCAGACCGCTCCAGGATTTGTCCACCATCGGACTATCGGTGATTTCGTCAGACAAGCGGGTGTAGCGGGCCACGCCGTATACGCTCCAGTCGCCGAGGAAACGATAGTTTGCCGACAGCTCGAGGTACGGGTTCCAGCTGCTGTCCGGATCGTAGCTGCGCATGCCGCTGCGATTCGACTCATGTTTCGAAACACCATAGTAGTACTCGTTCTGATTATCGCTATTCCATTCAACGCCAATACCCGGCGTAAGCGTCAGGTTGCCGTTGGTGTAGCGATATAGCCAGGCCAGATCCCATACGATACCGTTGCTGTTATCCAGGGTGTCCCCTGACAGCGCGGTGCGCAGGAAACCGTACTGCGTATAGTGTTCGTACGCAAGTCCTGCCATCACCGTGGATTTACGTTTATCCAGACGGCGCATCTGCTCGCTATCGCTGTCGCCTGGCTTAAAGTACATCGGCGACCAGTAGGCGGTCACGGAGAGCTTATCGTTGGTATCATTCCACAGGTAAAGACCACCGCCTAAACCACGAAACCAGAAGTTATCGCTCTCGTAATTAATCACCGGCACCGGGTAAACATCAGCATCATACTGCTTGTACGGATGTTCAACGACGCCTACACCCGCCCCTAAAGTGAACTTCCCTTCAGCGTGTACGGCGGATGCTGAAGTCGCAATCAACACACCAAGTGCCAGAAGTTTGATTTTAGTCACGATCCATATTCCTGTTGTCAAATTATTAGCGCAGGCAGTTTAACGTTGTATACGTCATGCCTCAAATTCTTTACCAGTCATTACACTGAATTCACCAGATTCTCATCCTCAGATGACCATTCGCTGACAGCCGAATGACAGCGTCATGACGGCGTGAAACCAGAAGTGGAAATGAGAGGCTGCTTTTCTGGATGAGTTGTTGATAAGTCATTGAAATTGATTTTCCACGCCATGCAAGTTTTCCAAATGCATCTACGCTTTAATTTAGAAGAAGTAAATGCGGGGCACGTTATCCCGAGACTTCGCCAACCTGGCATAAGGGTTGCTGGAGAATCAGAGAGCGCTGTGCAGCTTACCTCTTCCGGGGGCTCCCACTATTCATATGAACGGCTCTCAACCTGTGCTAAAAACGAAAGGACGGCATGCCATGAATATATTCGATCACTATCGCCAGCGCTATGAAGCTGCCAAGGACGAAGAGTTCACACTGCAGGAGTTTCTTACCATCTGTCGGCAAGATCGCAGTGCTTATGCTAACGCAGCAGAAAGATTGCTGATGGCCATCGGTGAGCCGGTCATGGTCGATACGGCCCTGGAACCCAGGCTATCCCGTCTCTTTTCAAACCGGGTCGTTGCGCGCTATCCGGCATTTGAAGAGTTTTACGGTATGGAAGATGCCATCGAGCAAATTGTTTCTTACTTAAAGCACGCCGCTCAGGGGCTTGAAGAGAAGAAACAGATTCTGTATCTGCTGGGCCCTGTGGGCGGCGGTAAATCATCGCTTGCCGAACGCCTTAAGTCCTTAATGCAGCGCGTGCCTATCTATGTGCTTAGCGCAAACGGAGAGCGTAGCCCGGTCAACGACCATCCGCTATGTCTGTTTAACCCGCAAGAGGATGCGCAAATCCTCGAAAAAGAGTACGGCATTCCAAACCGCTATCTGGGAACAATTATGTCGCCGTGGGCGGCCAAGCGTCTGCAGGAATTCGGCGGCGACATTACTAAGTTCCGCGTGGTGAAAGTGTGGCCGTCAATCCTGGCGCAGATTGCCATCGCCAAAACCGAGCCCGGCGACGAAAACAACCAGGACATCTCGGCGCTGGTGGGTAAAGTGGATATCCGTAAACTGGAACACTATGCGCAGAATGACCCGGATGCCTACGGATATTCCGGCGCTCTGTGCCGCGCCAACCAGGGGCTGATGGAATTTGTAGAGATGTTTAAAGCGCCTATTAAGGTGCTGCATCCGCTGCTGACCGCGACGCAGGAAGGGAACTATAACGGTACTGAAGGGATCTCCGCCCTGCCGTTTAACGGGATTATCCTCGCCCACTCCAACGAATCGGAATGGGTTACCTTCCGCAATAACAAGAACAATGAGGCCTTCCTCGACCGCGTGTACATCGTCAAGGTGCCTTATTGCCTGCGCATCTCGGAAGAGATCCGCATCTATGAAAAACTGCTCAATAATAGCGAACTGACTCACGCGCCCTGCGCGCCGGGAACCCTGGAAACGCTGTCGCGCTTCTCGATTCTGTCGCGCCTGAAAGAGCCGGAAAACTCGAGCATCTACTCGAAAATGCGCGTCTATGACGGTGAAAGCCTGAAAGATACCGACCCGAAAGCGAAATCCTATCAGGAGTATCGCGATTATGCCGGCGTTGATGAAGGGATGAACGGCTTGTCTACCCGCTTCGCGTTCAAAATTCTGTCGCGGGTATTTAACTTTGATCACGCCGAAGTCGCCGCGAACCCGGTGCATCTGTTCTACGTCCTGGAGCAGCAAATTGAGCGTGAACAGTTCCCGCAGGAGCAGTCCGAACGTTACCTGGAGTTCCTCAAAGGTTATCTGATCCCGAAATACGCCGAGTTTATCGGGAAAGAGATCCAGACCGCCTACCTTGAGTCTTACTCGGAATACGGGCAGAACATTTTTGACCGTTATGTGACCTACGCCGATTTCTGGATTCAGGATCAGGAGTATCGCGACCCGGATACCGGCCAGCTGTTTGATCGCGAGTCGCTGAATGCGGAGCTGGAAAAAATCGAGAAGCCGGCCGGGATCAGTAATCCGAAAGACTTCCGCAACGAGATTGTCAACTTCGTGCTGCGCGCCAGAGCGCACAACAGCGGACGCAATCCAAACTGGACCAGCTACGAGAAACTGCGCACGGTTATTGAGAAGAAAATGTTCTCCAATACCGAAGAGCTGTTGCCGGTGATCTCGTTCAACACCAAAACGTCAACCGATGAGCAGAAAAAACACGATGACTTTGTCGACCGCATGATGGAGAAAGGCTATACCCGCAAGCAGGTTCGCCTGCTGTGCGAATGGTATCTGCGGGTACGTAAATCATCCTGATAGACCAGCCCGGCAGGCAACCGCTGCCGGGCGAATAATAACTGCGAAGACCCAATGACATTCAGCGCCAGGCACATTCCGGCGCTTGAATGGCCGGGGCATAGTTGGCAAATGCAGTACAGGAGGGCATATGACCTGGTTCATAGACCGACGCCTGAACGGGAAAAATAAAAGCGCCGTCAACCGGCAGCGCTTTCTGCGCCGCTACAAAGCGCAGATAAAGCAGTCGATCTCCGAGGCCATAAACAAGCGCTCGGTGACCGATATTCAGAGCGGAGAGTCCGTCTCCATCCCAACGGACGATATCAACGAACCGATGTTTCATCAGGGGCGCGGCGGCCTGCGCAATCGCGTTCATCCCGGTAACGATCACTTCGTGCAGAATGACCGTATTGAACGTCCTCAGGGCGGCGGAGGCGGTGGAGGAAGCGGTCAGGGACAAGCCAGCGCCGATGGCGAAGGCCAGGATGAGTTTGTTTTTCAGATCTCGAAAGATGAGTATCTGGATTTGTTATTCGAAAATCTTGCCCTGCCGAATCTGAAGAGAAATCAGCATCGGCAGTTGACGGAATTCAAAACTCATCGCGCAGGCTACACCGCTAACGGGGTTCCCGCCAACATCAGCGTCGTTCGCTCGCTGCAAAACTCGCTGGCGCGGCGCACGGCGATGACCGCCGGTAAGCGCCGGGAGCTGCATGCTCTGGAAGAAGATCTGGAGAGTATTAGCAAAAGCGAACCGGCACAGCTGCTGGAGGAGGAGCGGCTGCGCAAAGAGATTGCCGAGCTACGGGCGAAAATCGACCGCGTGCCGTTTATCGATACTTTCGATCTGCGCTACAAGAACTACGAAAAACGGCCAGAACCCTCAAGTCAGGCGGTGATGTTTTGCCTGATGGACGTCTCCGGCTCGATGGATCAGGCGACAAAGGATATGGCAAAACGCTTTTACATCCTGCTGTATCTGTTCCTCAGCCGGACCTATAAAAACGTTGATGTGGTTTATATCCGCCACCATACGCAGGCAAAAGAGGTCGACGAACACGAATTCTTTTATTCGCAGGAGACCGGCGGCACCATTGTCTCCAGCGCTCTGAAGCTGATGGACGAAGTCGTTAAAGAGCGCTATGACCCAGCGCAATGGAATATCTACGCCGCTCAGGCATCGGACGGCGATAACTGGGCGGACGATTCACCGCTGTGTCACGAGCTGCTGGCGAAGAAAATCCTGCCCGTGGTCCGCTACTACAGCTATATCGAGATAACCCGTCGTGCGCACCAGACGCTGTGGCGGGAGTATGAACACCTGCAGTCGACCTTTGAAAACTTTGCCATGCAGCATATTCGCGACCCGGAAGATATTTATCCGGTGTTCCGGGAACTGTTTCACAAGCAAACCTCAAAAGCGGACGGTTAATCTCTTCCGGACAGCCAGCCTTCACAGCTGGCTGTTTTTTCGCTTTATCCGGCCCGGGTCTGCTGTAGAGTGCCAGGGTCAATCTCCGCCATGATCAGGTCGGGCAAGCTCTCCAGCTGGTGCACCTTACCGCACTTAACGATGATCTGCCGGGCCCTATCATATCCCGGCGCCCACAGCCGATTATTCATGCGCACATCCTTATACACTGCGACCAGCGGTTTTTTCCACGCAGCCGCCATATGTACCACCGAGGTATCCGGCGAGATAACCAAATCGGCCTGCGCAATCAGCGCCATGCAGTGGTGCAGCGTTTTAAACGGATTCACGCTGACCTTCTCCGGCAGAGAAAGACGAATTTCATTGCGGTGGTCGAGCAATATAATATTGATAGCGGGATACTCTTCGCGCAGTCGGGTGAGAAGCGTGGCCAGCTGCTCCTGCGACATGCTGCGGTCCTGATGGCCGGCAAAAATATTAATGACCAGATTTCGTCCACTTTTAGCCGCCAGATAATCACGCACCTCGTGCTCGACATTCTCGGGAATATGCAAGTCATAAGACTGCAGATATTTTTTGTCCAGCTGGAGATAATCGGCAATGAGCGTAAAGGTCTTGCTGACGTGCCAGTTTGCACAGTCAAAATCAAAAGAGCGGGTATAGTGATTAATAGAAGGCCATTTATTAAACCCCAGCACCGAGCGCGCTTTTATCTGCCGTAACAGCAGCATCCGGTGCACCGGAATATCAAACAGCGAGGGGTCAATAACAATATCATACTTATTATTCGCAAGCTCATTAATAACGGACTGAGGAACGTTATGGGTAAACTTACGCAGATAAGCCGCCGAGTCGACATTCTCAGCTTCATAAATATGGCGAATATGTGGATTATCACGCATGACCTGGCTGTTCGATTTCGTTAACAGAAAATCAACAGTCATACCTGCCTTATGGAGGCATTTAACCAGCGCAGAATCAACGACAACGTCGCCTATCGCGCCTTCATTGCGCATAAGCAGTACCGTTTTGGCGGACGTTAAATCTGCTTCGCGACGCACGCGACTATCCCACAACGCTTTTGCGATATAAACCCGCAGAATATTGCGTAATTTCTTAAAAAAATAATTGCGGCGCCGGTTGAGCTCTCTTATTTTTTTAAACTTCCGGGGAGCTACCTGCACCGCTGCGTTTTCCATCATCATAACCTCGTCACCACAATCAACAACACCTCTGCTAGTCATCCTAATGACTAATGAAAATAAGAAAAGTTCTCTTGTTATATAAAATTATCCTGTTTTTGGCGCAGGGCGAATAGTAATACGTTTCGTTATTGCAGCATATGTTATTGCATGCAAAATGAGGGAAAAGTGAAGTTAATGTGGATAAAAGGGGTATGAAAGCCTACAATTAGCTTGCTTATAGTTTGCATGAATTCTGGTTTCAGTTTTCATATCGCTATCGGGATCGCCATACACAAAGTGAACTCTTTCTCCATTCAACATGTAATGTGGCTAAACATGCACACGCTTTTGCTAGAATCTACGGGTGACAACTGCTTAAGTTTTATCACAGCGTATCCTGATTTTTCCCCTTCATGACATGAATAGACCGTGCGCAGGTAAACTGACCTTAACGATCTGGTGAACTAACGTAATGAAATTAAAGAATAAATTACTTCGTCATTTGATTTCGGCTGGGGTAGTGGTCCTGACCTCTTCATTCCTGGTCTATGAGTTAGTCGTCAGCCATCGGGATATGTCGGAATATATGCACTATATTGTCGAAAAAGGCGAGTACGCTTTTCTCTACGATAAATATCAAAATCAGCTGGTTATCTCCCAGATCGCCCGCAAGTTAGATACCCTACCTTCTGCTGAAGTTGCTCAACAGGCATGCGACAGCGTACAAACAAAAGGCAGCGTTAGCGGTCTGAATATTACGGAGTACACCTTTCCCCTGCTTAGCGGCACGCTCAGTGCGAATCAGTCTTCCTGCCTGGCGTGGGTTAACGATCTGCCCGCGCTGCAGGCCTTTGATACCATTATCGACCATAACAGAACCCACCATGGCCAGGAAACCGGTCCTTATAAATCCGACAACAAATTACGTTACTTCATTGATTTTAAAAATAAATATGTGTATTTCCATACTCAAGTCGAGATTAAAAACCGCGCACTGGACAACTGGAACTTTCTCCACGACGGCAAATTAGGTATTACCCAGACTAACCTGAACAGCTTACTGCGCGGCCGCACGCTGATGTCCAGCATCTACGTGGACGCGGTAACCGGGCAAAATATTCTCTCGTTTTTGTCCCCGGTGTATCACCACGAAGGGCTTAAAGGGGTCGTCATGGTCGATGTCAGCCGTAAAGATATCGAAGAGCTCCTGTATACCGCTGACCGCCCGCTGGTGTGGCGTTATCTCGACATCACATTAACGGATTCGGACTCAACCTCAGAAATCATTGTTCACCGCAGCAAAACGCATCTTTTTAGCTATGCCCATTATCAACATGCGGTAGCCACAAACCTGCAGATCTCGCTGTCGCTGGACGTGATGTATTTCCTGCTCAGCTCCTGGAAGCTCTTCCTGTTTTACCTGATATCTACCGGCGTGCTGCTTCATCTTGTTCGCATGCATTTTCGTTTGTATATCGATGTTTTTAAAGAAAATATTAGTGATTCATTAACCGGTCTTTACAACCGTAAAATTCTCTCCTCGCTGCTGGAATCGCGCATGCAAAAGCTGACGGAACAGGGGGTGAATATTGTGTTTATGGCGCTGGACTGCGACCGGCTTAAATTCATTAATGATACCTTTGGGCATAACGAAGGCGACCGCGCAATTGTGATGCTTGCTCAGTCCATATCCGCCGCCATACGCAAAAGCGATTACGGTATCCGGTTGGGTGGCGATGAGTTCTTTCTGATACTGATTGATTACGCCGAAGAAGAGGCCAAAAATATTACCGAGCGTATCCGCCAGCATCTGCGAACGATTGACGTCAACAAGCGCGTTAACTTCTCATGGGGCGCCTGTAGCATGGCACCGGGAGATAGCCTGGCCGATACCATGCAAATCGCCGATGCCCGGCTGTACGAAAATAAAAAACAAAAAAAGCACGTCCATCCGGGGCGAGAGGATTAATCTTTAGCTTTAAATTTTTAAGGAACCATCAGCATGAACGCGTCTGCAGGACTCAGCATTCATCAGCAGCTGATCGCGCTGCTTAACCGCTCCCATGCCCGCTACCGGGTAGTGGAACATGAAGCCGTCGGGAAATGTGAAGCGGTGTCGAAGATCCGCGGTACCGCGCTGGGTCAGGGAGCCAAAGCGCTGGTATGCAAAATTAAAGGTCATGGCGTAAATCAGCACGTTCTGGCGATTCTTGCCGCCGACCTGCAGGCGGATTTAGCCCGTCTGGCCGAGTATATCGGCGGCAGTAAAGCCTCCCTCGCCAGCCCGGCGGAAGTGGACTCCCTGACCGCCTGCGTGTTTGGCGCGATTCCTCCCTTTAGTTTCCACCCGGCGTTGCGGCTGGTTGCCGATCCGGTCCTGTTCGAGCGTTTCCCGGAAATCGCCTTTAACGCCGGGCAGCTTGATAAATCGATCATCCTGGATACCGCCGACTATCTGCGCATTGCTCGGCCGGAATTGGCGGCTTTTCATCGCCAGACCTGAGTCTGCTCCCGCCGTCTCCAGGCCGTTTCCGCTTTTTTGCGAGCTTCGCGGCGGGAAGATCGCCATCGGGCAGATGCCTGAAAACATCATTCTGAGATAAAAAAAGCCTGTTTAGTCACGCAATTATGCGTAGAGTAAACGGGCTTCTCTTTTTTGTTTTCTGGCAAGGACCTCTGCACATGCTCGACACCACCCTGTTAATACTGCTGGGCCTGGCGGCGCTCGGCTTTGTTAGCCATAACACAACCGTGGCTATTTCAATCCTGGTGTTAATTATCGTTCGCGTCACCCCGCTTAACGCTTTCTTTCCGTGGATAGAAAAGCAGGGGCTGACCATCGGTATAATTATTCTCACCATTGGCGTGATGGCGCCAATCGCCAGCGGTACGCTCCCGCCTTCAACGCTGCTGCATTCCTTTGTTAACTGGAAATCGCTGCTGGCCATCGCGGTAGGCGTTTTTGTTTCCTGGCTTGGCGGGCGCGGCGTGGCGCTGATGGGCTCGCAGCCGCAGCTGGTTGCCGGGCTGCTGGTCGGCACCGTGCTCGGCGTCGCCCTCTTCCGCGGCGTACCGGTCGGCCCGTTGATCGCCGCCGGGATAATTTCGCTGTTTATCGGGAAGTCGTAGCCAGGCTGGCAAGATAGCGTCCCGGCGTCTGCCCAAGGCCCTTTTTAAACATAGTAATAAAAGCGGTGGTGGAGTCGTAGCCCAGGCTTTGCGCCGTCTGCTGTACCGTTTGCCCGCGAATCAGCATCTGCAGGGAGAGAATAAGCTGCAGCTGATGCCGCCAGCGCCGAAAGCTCAGCCCCGTCTCGCGCACCACCAGCCGCGCCAGATTGCGTTCACTCATGGCAAACTCCGCCGCCCACTGCGCCAGGGTTTGCCAGCGGGCCGGGTCGACGGCCATCATTTCCGCCATTTGACGAATTTTGGCATGTCCGGAGACCGGTAGCTGCAGATGCTCCTGCGGCTGCTGCGGTAGCTCATCAAACAGCACCTGCACCAGCCGGTCCATCTCCGGTTTACCGAGCCAGGCCCTGCCGCGCTGGGCCATCGCGAGGATCAGCTCGCGCACCAGCGGCGAAATCTTTAACGTACAGCAGAAATCCGGCATCGGCGCCGCATCGGGTTCGATAAATAAGAAGCAGATTTGCGCCTCCGGCGTCGCGCGATTACTGTGCGGTACCTGCCCGGGCACCCACACCGCGTACTGCGGCGGCACCATCCACATGGCGTTCTCGACTTCACAGGTTAGCGCCCCGTGAAGGGCCAGTATGAGTTGCCCTTTACGATGCTGATGGCGCGGAATGTACTGTTCATCCGCGACAACCTGAATACGAAAAGCCAGCGCCGCCTCGTGGCCGCTGTCCGGGTCGTAGCCGTCCAGGCCGAGTCCGATCATAAAATTGTCCGATTTTAGCGATAATCTGTCATTTTAGCTTGATTTAAACATCCCACAAACAAGCTATTGTGAATGCCTCGTATTCTTGTTTGAGATCGCCATGAATTCTGTTTTACCTTCTGCCGGCCGCCGTCCTCTTTTATTGATTGCCGGTATTCTGCTTATCGCCACGACCTTACGCGTGGCATTTACCGGCGCCGCGCCGCTGCTCGACGCCATTCGCAGCGAATATGGCCTCACTACCGCACAAACCGGGCTGTTAACGACGCTGCCGCTGCTGGCCTTCGGCCTGGTGTCACCGCTGGCTGCGGGAGTCGCTCGCCGCTTCGGCATTGAACGCAGCCTGCTGCTGGCGATGATCCTGATTTGCCTCGGAATTGGTCTGCGCTCCCTGCCCTTCGTCTCGCTACTGTTTATCGGCACCGCGGTGATCGGCTGCGGTATCGCGCTGGGGAACGTACTGCTGCCGGGGTTAATCAAACGCGACTTTTCGCAGCACGTCGCCAAAATGACCGGCGCTTACTCTCTCACCATGGGTGGAGCGGCGGCATTGGGCTCGGCCATGGTGGTACCGCTGGCGCTTGCCGGACTTGGCTGGCGCGGCGCGCTATTGACGCTGATGGTTTTTCCACTGCTGGCGCTGTTTGTCTGGCTGCCGCAGTCGCGCAGGCAGGCTACCGCGCCGCTGACCGGTTCGGGAGCCATCCATAACCGCGGTATATGGCGTTCGGCGTTAGCCTGGCAGGTGACGCTGTTTCTTGGCATTAACTCGCTGGTCTATTACGTTATCATCGGCTGGCTGCCGGCCATTTTGCAAAGTATTGGCTACAGCGAAGCGCAGGCGGGTTCCCTGCACGGGTTGCTGCAGCTGGCGACCGCCGCGCCGGGACTGGCGATTCCATTAATCCTTCATCGGTTAAAAGATCAGCGCGGTATTGCGGTGCTGGTCGCCATGATGTGCGCGGTCAGCGCGCTCGGATTATGGTTTCTCCCGAGCCAGGCGGTAATGTGGACGCTTATCTTCGGCTTTGGCTCCGGCGCGACCATGATTCTGGGGCTGACCTTTATCGGACTGCGCGCCAGCTCAGCCCATCAGGCCGCTGCGCTGTCGGGAATGGCGCAGGCGGTGGGCTATCTGCTGGCCGCCTGCGGGCCGCCGGTGATGGGTAAAATTCATGACGCCTCGGGCGACTGGCATATTCCGCTGATCGCCGTGGCGCTAATTTCTGTCGTGATGGCGGTCTTCGGCGCGCTGGCTGGCCGCGATCGGGAAATTCACGGCTAGCGGCACTCTCGCCCGGCAAACGCTGCCGGGCGTTTATTTAACGGCTCGCGGCGTGTAAAAACGCGTGAACCAGCGGCGCGGGCCGCCCCTCCAGCGCATTGCGCTCGTGCTGGAACAGCGTGGCGACAAAGAATGGATGCGTAACCAGCTCGACCGCACGAATCTCGCCGTCATCGTCCCAGCCGGTCACCCGCAGATCGCCCTGCTCCAGTTCGCGAGCAAAATCGTCGGCAATCCCATAATTACAGTGGTATCCCTCCTGAATGCTATCGCGACCGTAAGCGCGCGCGATAAGCGTATTGGCGCGCAGCTCAATATTATCCGTCTTTTCAACCAGCGAGCAGCTTAGCGGCGCGATGACCATCCGGCCTTCGGTATCGGTTTCCGCATGCGCGGCATCCTGCCAGCCCATAACGTTGCGCGCATACTCAATAATGGCGTGCTGAAACCCACCGCAGGTACCGAGGAACGGTATGCTGTTTTCACGGGCGTGGCGAATGGCGATAAATGCGCCTGCGACGTTTTTATAGGGGCTGGCGGGTACCACCCAAATAGCATCGTAGTCAGCAAGATCCTCAGTAGATTTTATCTCACTGGTTGCCAGCCAGTCATAGCGCAACGAAAGCTCGAGGACGGCTGCAGCATCATCTATTGCCAGGGGAATCGCTTTGTGGGCGACAACATCGGGGTTGTAATCACCAACCAGGGCAATACGCAGGGGGGAGTTCATAGCAGGATCCTTATGTCAGAGCGATTATCAGGCAACACAAGGAGCCTCAGATTAGCGATCTCACATGCAGAAAACAATCCTTATTTTCTCTGCGCCTGAAGACGGGCATTTTGCGCCGACTGGCGGTATGGTATAGGACAGAAGAATGGCTATGGATACACGATGAAGAGCAAAATTCTGGTTAGCGCCTGCCTGATGGGCTTTCAGGTTCGCTATAACGGCAGCCACAAGGCCCGCTTGACTGACGCATTGACTCGCTGGCAGCGTGAGGGACGGCTGGTCACCCACTGCCCAGAGCTGGCGGCCGGATTGCCTGTACCGCGACTACCGGCTGAGATCCTCAACGTCCAGGGCGCAGAGGTGATGCAAAATCGCGGGCAAATTGTTGAAAGCGACGGCAAGGATGTCACTGCTCATTACCAGTTGGCCGCCTGGCTGGCGCTAAAAGCGGCGCAAGAAGAAGGGTGCGCTGCGGCTCTGCTTACCGATGGTAGCCCCACCTGCGGCAGCCAGTTTATCTATGATGGTACCTTTAAAGGCCAGCGCAAACCCGGTGCTGGTGTTGCCGCCGCCCTGCTTCGTGAGCACGGCATTAAGGTATTTTCTGAGCAGCAGCTCCCGCAGCTGCTGGCGTGGATGGAACAAAGGGAGGGCAATGATGATTCAGTGTAAACGCGTTTATGACCCGCAGGAAACGAGCGACGGCTACCGGATACTGGTAGACCGTCTGTGGCCGCGCGGGATAAAAAAAGAAACGCTGAACTACGATGAGTGGTGTAAAACGCTGACGCCATCAGCAGATTTACGCAAGGCTTTTCACAGCGAGACCATCGATTTCGCCCACTTTAGCCAACTCTATCGCCAGGAGCTTGAGGCTCAACGGGAGGAAGGCAAACGCCTGGCGGCCCTGGCCAGTCAACAGCCGCTGACGTTACTCTATGCGGCGAAAAACACCCGGCAAAATCATGCGCAGGTGCTGGCTGACTGGCTAAAATCGCTACAATAAACGCTACGGCTTATTCGGGTGATCGCGCCGCCAGAGCGCCCATTCATCTAACGTTTCCCCGCTGGGCAGCTTACATTCAGTGCGTACGCCCTGCGGGCTTTGGATGGGAACCTGCGTGCCGCCGAGCTGCTGACAGTAAACCGAAGCCGGGTTAGCCATCCCCACCGGATGTGCAGGTTGCGTCGGCTGAGTCTGCGCACATCCGGCCATCGCCAGAGGCAACATAGCTATCATCCACTTCATTTCTACTCCTTAATTGATCAAAACGGACTTTCGCCCTGAATCTCCACCTTTTCTCCATTTTAGCTGCACTTTTGCATCGTAGAGTAGCCCTGTTCTCGAACTGACCAGAGAACAGATCATTCCATAATCAATGAGTTTTTCCCCGTCGCCCCCGACGGGGCTTTTTTCCCACCCTCGATGCAGGTATTCTCCCGACAGATGTGTTAAATTTTGTGTATCTCTGTTAATTCTGCGCTAATTGTCGTTTCGCATAGCTTGCCGGTAGTTACGATTAGCGTTCGGGAGCCGTATTCCTCATGTCCGATTTTCTCCTCGCTCGCGTTTCGCAAACGCTCGCCAATGAACACACCCTGGAAACATTGGTGCGACAGCTGCTTGAGATGCTGGAGCTTGTTACCCGAATGGAATCTACCTACCTGACTCGTATCGACTTCGAGGCGCAGCGCCAGCAGATTATGTACGCGCACAATAGCAGCGAAATGCAGATCCCTGAAGGTTTCTCCGTTCCCTGGAATGACTCCCTGTGTAAACGTGCGCTGGACGACCGCTGCATATTCAGCAACGATGTCGCCGAGCGCTGGCGTTCGTGTATCGCCGCCCAGGATTTGGGTATCGCAACCTTTTTCAGCATCCCCGTGCGCCTGACCGATGGCTCATTATTCGGCACGCTCTGCGCCACCAGCCGGGAAAGACAACCCTATAACATTGAGGGTGAGCAGGTGATGAATCTGTTTGCCAACCTCATTTCGCACTATGTTGAGAAAGAGACCCTGGTGCAGCAGCTTCGGGCAGCAAACGTCGCGCTGGAGATGCACTCATACACCGATGAGCTCACCGGTTTGCCGAATCGCCGCTCGTTGTTCAAGCATCTTGCCGCACAGTTTGCGCAGGCCAGAGAACGCCAGCGCAGCGTACTGCTCATTTTTATCGATCTCGATGATTTCAAGGCAATCAACGACCGATTCGGTCACCCCTGCGGTGACAGCTTTCTGATTCAGGTTGGAGAACGCCTGTTGGCCCGCGCCCGCCGCGGCGATATTGTTGGCCGCCTGGGCGGCGATGAATTTTTGCTGGTTGGCCTATGTTCAGAAGCGGAGGAACAACAGGAGTATATTGCCGCTTTACGTAAAGAGCTAACGGGGATCTATTTCCTTGGCGCGCACCGAATTAACTATCCCGGCGCCAGCTTTGGCGTGATTGAAGCCGACCCACAGGCAATGGACGTTGAGCAAGCGCTAAGAAGCGCCGACGACGCGATGTATCAGGATAAAAAGTCACGTCGCCAGGGAACATTTTTTCATATTGACTAATGTACGGTGAAATCCCGTATCATGTTAATCACGATTCGCACCTACAGGGGCTCAATAATGAGACTGGGTATTCTATTTCCGGTGGCTATTTTTATCGTCGCCGTTGTTTTTCTGGGCTGGTTTTTTGTCGGCGGCTATGCGGCACCGGGCGGGGCGTAATGAAGAAAAGCACCATTATTATGCTTATTGTCGCAATTGTGGCCGTGGCGGGTACGCAGCTGGGCTGGTGGTAAAACCAGGAATATTCGCCCTTCAGACTGGCAAACATTGCGGAATTTTCTTATCTACTCAATAACTTAAAAGAATAGACTCACTTCATCAGCCGTTTGCGCTTGTCGCCGTTCGCGGACAGATTTAACTGGAGAAGTGAGAAATGAAAAAATCGATCGTGTTGCCGTTAGTGCTCGCGCTTTGCACGCTATTATCGGGATGTATCGTCGACAGAGGCTATCACCACGGGCACCGTCATCATCATCACGACGACAGAGGCTGGCGATAAAGCGCAAAACATCACAAGGCGAACTTCGGTTCGCCTTGTCGCATACGATTAGTCCCGGCGATCGGAACCCAAAAAAAGGAATCCCAGCGGAATGGAGAACAGCAGCGTAAACACGATGCTATAAACCGTCACCATCGCCCCTTGCAGGAAAAACATTGAAGTCGTCCACTCTGAGTACGGCATATTGTACTCGCTCACCACGCCGCCAAAGGTTGCACGCCCTACCACGATAAGCGCGATGGCAAATATCGCCGCTATCGACATAAAGAACTTCTTGCTGTTTTTATTGCTGGTGAGTTTCTGCAGAATCATCCGGGTTCCCTTTTTTCTGAGCGATAATCGGCTGTATATGTAACACCAATGCAATCAAAATTGAAGGGAATTTGTTACAAAGCACAGAGAGCCAGCGGCGGGCCGGTGGCATATACCGGCCCCAACGATTACGACTGTAGCGTTGCCAGACGAGCGGCAAAACCGACAAACACGAGGCCAATCAGGCTATTACCGATTTTCGCCAGTTTCTTTTTCGTTTTTACGTAGCGCGTGACGAAAGAGCCGGAGACGATAAGGAAGCTCATGTAAATAAAGCTAATTATCTCCAGGGTCAGCGCCAGAATAAAGAACGCCAGCCCGGGAGTTTTGGCATTGACGTCAATAAACTGCACGAAGAATGAGACATAAAAAAGAATCGCTTTCGGATTCGTCAGGCTGAGGGTCAGCGAACGCTTAAGAATCGCGCTCCCCGGCTCGGAATCAGAAGACGAGTGCCCATCGCGCTGCGTCAACACCGCGTAGAGCATCTTCCCGCCCATCCACAGTAGATAAATCGCCCCCAGGTAGCGGACGATATTGAATAATACCGGCGTGGTCTTGATGAGGGTCGCGACCCCGGCAAACGCCAGAAACATCAGAATGGCATCACCGATAAACACGCCCGCTGCCGCCAGATAGCCTTTTTTCACGCCGTGAGCGACGCCCGTCTTGAGGACAAAAAAGGTATTGGGACCGGGCACCAGAATGATAAAGATAGCCCCAACCAGATAGGTCAGGTAATTCAGTACACCAAACTCAGCGAACACAACGCACTCCTTCGCTTACAACAAAAATATGATCCCGCGCACGTTAACGCAACCGGGACCATTTTGAAAGCGCCGCAAGTGCGGAGGGCTTAATAGAGCGAAGTTTCGCCCAGCGGACGGGTTTTAAAACGGCGATGAACCCACAGATATTGTTCAGGGGCGCGCAGGATCTCTTTCTCGATAATCTTGTTGATATAGCTCGCCGCATCCTGTTTATCTTCTCCAGGATAGTCGCGCATCACATCGCTGATATGCAGGCTATAACCTTTGCGGTCCGCTTTACGCACCATGCTGATCGTCAGCATTTTTGCGCCCGACAAACGAGAAAGCACGTAGGTGCCGTTAGTCGTCGCCGCTTGCTGGACCGAGAAGAACGGGGCAAATACGCTCCCCTTCGGGCCGTAGTCCTGATCCGGCGCGAACCACACCGCTTCGCCCGACTTTAACGCATGCACCAGTCCGGATAAATTTCGGCGGTCAATCATCGCCTTGTTCGAGCGCAGGCGGCCGCGCGTCTGCACCCACTCCATCAACGGACTGTTATGCGGACGGTAGGTTGCCATCATGGGGCGACACAGCCCCATCGTGCGGCCACCCAGTTCAAGAGACATAAAGTGGACGCCGACAACCATCACGCCTTTCCCTTCGCTCAGCGCATTGTTGAGGTTGACCATCCCCTCGACGTCAAACCATTTTTTCACTCGCTCATCGCTCCAGAACCATGCCATACCGGTTTCAATCAGCCCCATTCCCAGAGACATGAAATTTTGCTCGATCAGCTTTTCGCGCGCCGCTGGCGACATTGTGGGGAAGCAGAGTTCGAGATTACGTCTGGCGATATGCTCACGACGTTTAAGGAAGCGCCGGGAGGCGCGTCCCGCGCTGGTGCCGATAAGATGCAAAACGGGATAAGGAAGCTGGACAATCAGCCAGAGTACGCCCAGGCCAAACCAGGTACCCCAATTACGAGGATGAAGAAGACTTTTATTAAAAGCGTAAGACATGTTTTTTCCTGTAAACATTAGAACATGAGGTAACGCTTAAGGAAAAAACGAGTCCCTTCATCTGTCATTAGGCGGTACGTGTAGCAGTTCAGACAATAATAATCCTGTTAAATTCACTGCGGCAAGTAAAAAACTACGCCAACAGAAAAAAACACATTACCCGCACACCTGTAACAAAATGTAAAACAAAAATGAATAAATCATTACAAATATCCACCACAAGAATGATTAACACGCTAATCATTCATCATAAGGCAGGCTGTTCTCGAAGCAGGAGAACGCTGCGCTCCCTGCAGGCAACGGCGGAGGCCGCGTCAGGACAGGGCTGCGCAGCAATGGTACCGGGATAATTTTGGTTTTCCGTTATCCTTTTAACCACGTCAGCGCTTGCGCTCTCCATTCATCTCTCTTAACGCTTTTTGATTTAACAGAAGAATATAAGAAAGCTTCCCGAAGCCAAAGTTGAAATAAGAATCACCTTATTTTACTTTCCTGACAATAATTAATAATTATCGACAATTATCCATTTCGTCACCGTTATTTCGGACTTTTTACCTGAATTGCTTTAACCGAGCAGCAGGCAATAAAGTTTAAATGCTTTTTATGACGTTGAAAAAAGCGCAGCATTGATAAAAATCTCGGACGATTCTCGCGCTTTAGCAAGCCATTGCAGACAATTTTTAGCGCCTGTATAAAACCTTCATCTTTCATTAACCCTCGCGGCGACATCAGCGACATCGGTCCATGATGAATGCTTACGGCATCAAAGCCGCTCCGTTGGAAAAGGGCCCGCCAGGCGGCAGCGCTCAGCGGGCTGACGTTGGATTTCACGACCCCCTGCAGCTGTCGCCGGGCGTCCTCTCCCAGCGTATCATGCGTATACATGATATCGTGCGTCAGCAAACGGCCACCGGGCTTGAGAACGCGAAAATATTCTGCCACCAGTTTTTCTTTGGCTTTATCCGCATACATGGTGAGCATCGCTTCATTTATCACCACATCAAACGTCTCGTCGGCAAATGGTAGCCGACCCGCATTCGCCTCCATCACTATGACCCGATGATCCACACCTTCGCGAACGATATTTTGCCGGGCTTTCGCCAGCGCGCCTTTATCCATATCGATGGCGTAAACGGTACAGTGAAAACGCTGCGCCAGCTCAATAGAGGTTGTCCCCATATTACAGGCCACCTCCAGGACTTTATTGTCGGCGCTAAACCCTGCCTGCTTAAATAGCCACTCAGTGGCCTCAATGCCGCCGGGACGTAAGCGGGTTTTCCCCAAACTTGCCAAAAAAGTATGTCCGGCTTTTTCGCTAGCGTTCATCTGACTCTCCTTACCTCATAAGATGCATTATAAATACAACATTAAAGTGAGAGAGGGAATAATGATAATGAATTTTATTTGCATTAAGGACGAGGTTAAAGAAAAGGTGCAATGAGGAATAAAATATATTCAATGTTTAACAATTACTTATCGTTACTAAAGTTCTGTATGGCCCGTATTGCTGGCGCGACTTATTGAAATGATAACCATTCTCATATTAGCATGTGCCGTATTGATCAACTCTCCTGAACCTGGCTATGCCCTCTTCTTCCGCCATCGCCTCTCCGCTAACGCTTGCCTCGCTCTATAGCGATCATCATGGTTGGCTGAAAAAATGGCTTACCTGTAAGCTGCAATCCGCTTATGACGCCGACGACGTAGCGCAGGATACCTTTGTCCGAATTATGGCCAACGAGTCGCTGCTGACGATTCGCGATCCAAAATCCTTTCTCTGCACGATTGCTAAACGGGTGATGATCGACCTGTTCCGCCGTAACGCCCTGGAGCGTGCATGGTTAGACATGCTTTCGCAGCTTCCCCCAGAGCTCTCTCCCTCACCGGAGCTACGGCAGAGCCAGCTCGAACTGTTACAGCAGATTGATGCCATGTTGGACGGGCTTAACGCAAAAGTCCGGGAAGCGTTTTTGCTCTCGCAGCTTGAAGGGCTGACCTATGCCGAAATCGCCAGCCGCCTGGCGGTTTCCGTAAGCTCGGTTAAGAAATATATCGCGAAAGCCACCGAGCACTGTCTACTGTTTCGACTGGAGAATGGCCTGTGAAACCGACGCTGAGCGAATCTCGTCGTCAGGCGCTGCGCTCCGCCTCGCACTGGTACGCGGTGCTCAGCGATGGATGCGTGAGTCCGCAGCAGGAGGCCCGCTGGCAGCAGTGGTATGAGCAAAACAAAGAAAATCAGTGGGCCTGGCAGCAGGTAGAAAACCTGCGACAGCAGATGGGGCAACTGCCGGGCGGCCTGGCCAGCCGTGCCCTTAACGATAGCCGACTGGCGCGTCGCCACGTACTGAAGGGTCTGATGCTTTTGCTGGTCATCGGAGGCAGCTGGCGGCTCTGGGATTCCGAACTGGCGGAGGGCCTGGGCGCCGACTACCGTACGGCGAAAGAAATACCTCGCCAGCAGCAGCTTGCCGACGGTTCGCTCCTAACGCTGAATAGCGAAAGTGCCGCCGACGTCCGTTTTGACAGACGACAGCGCATGGTTCATTTACGCTACGGCGAAATCGCCATCAGGACCGCTCACGACAGCCTGCAGCGTCCTTTCCGCGTGCAAACGCGGGAAGGCACGCTCACCGCGCTCGGTACCGAATTCACCGTCCGTCAGTTTGCCGGCGGCACCCGGCTGGCGGTACAGCAGCATGCCGTGGAGGTGGTTTTACCATCCGGCAGCGTCCAAATCGTCAACGCCGGGGAAAGCCTGTGGTTTACCCGCAATCGCTTCTTCGCCCTGGTTAAGTTCAACGACGGCGAGGATAGCTGGATCAGAGGCGTGCTGACCTTCCGCGACGCCCCGCTAAGCGAGGTGGTCGAAACCCTCGCCCGCTATCGCTCCGGGGTGTTGCGCTGCGATCCCGCGGTGGCCGAATTACGCCTGAGCGGCACCTTTCCGCTGGAGGATCCTGACGCCATTCTGAAGGTTATTGCGCAAACGCTGCCGATTTCATTACGGTTTGTCACTCGCTACTGGGTGACGCTCGTTCCAGCCTGAGAAGAAAAATCGAAAAAATTCTCATTATCTATTGTCCCTTTTCCCGGCTCGTTCGACTTATTAGATGAATATAACCATAAACGTTCGTGGAGAAGAGATGACGCCTTTACGCGTTTTACGCACACCGATGCCTCTGGTAATAGCAATCCGTTTAACGCTGCTGCCGCTAGCAGGGCTGGCTGCCGCGCCGATATACGCCGCCGCGCAGTATGACATCGCCGCCGGGGGATTAGACAACGCCCTGAACCAATATGCCGCCCGCAGCGGTATCACGCTTTCCGCCGACGCCAGCCTGACGCGCGGCAAGCATAGCCCGGGCCTGCACGGCAGCTTCGAAACCGAAGAGGGGTTACGCAGGCTGCTGAACGGCAGCGGATTACGGCTAAAGCCGCTGGGCAAGAATGCCTGGACCCTGGAGCCCGCTCCTGACAGTTCAGACTCCACCCTCACCGTCGTCGGGGACTGGCTTGGCGACGCGCGCGAGAATGATGTCTTTGAACACGCCGGCGCCCGCGACGTTATCCGTCGGGAGGATTTCGCCAAAACCGGAGCCGCCACGATACGCGAAGTGCTGAACCGGATCCCCGGCGTCAACGCGCCGGAAAATACCGGTACCGGCAGTCACGATCTGGCAATGAACTTCGGTATTCGTGGCCTCAACCCGCGGCTTGCCAGCCGTTCCACGGTGCTGATGGACGGTATCCCGGTTCCCTTTGCCCCCTACGGCCAGCCGCAGCTTTCGCTGGCGCCGGTCTCGGTCGGCAATATGGACGCCATCGATGTCGTGCGCGGCGGCGGCGCGGTGCGCTACGGGCCGCAGAGCGTCGGCGGCGTGGTGAACTTCGTCACCCGCGCAATCCCCGAGGATTTTGGCATTCAGGGCGGCATGGAAGGGCAGCTCAGCCCCACCTCTTCACAAAACAACCCGAAAGAGACGCATAACCTCGCGATCGGCGGCACGGCGGACAACGGTTTCGGCTCCGCCCTGCTTTACTCAGGCACCCGGGGCAGCGACTGGCGCGAACACAGCGCCACGCGGACTGATGATGTGATGCTGAAAAGCAAATACGCGCCTAACGAAGTCCATACCTTTAACAGCCTGCTGCAATACTATGACGGAGAAGCCGATATGCCCGGCGGCCTCTCCCGCGCCGACTACAACGCCGACCGCTGGCAGTCCACGCGTCCTTATGACCGTTTTTGGGGGCGCCGCCAGCTCGCCAGCCTCGGCTACCAGTACCAGCCGGATGCGCAGCATAAATTTAATATTCAGGGGTTCTATACCCATACCCTGCGCAGCGGCTACCTGGAACAGGGTAAGCGCATTACCCTCTCCCCGCGCGAATATTGGGTCCGCGGCATCGAACCGCGCTACAGCCAAAGCTTTATGATCGGCCCATCCGCCCACGAGGTCGGCGTCGGCTATCGCTACGTCAACGAATCGACCCACGAGATGCGTTACTACACCGCAACCACCAGCGGCGAGCTGCCCAGCACCGCCAGCCCCTACGATCGCGATACCCGTTCCGGTACCGAAGCCCACGCCTGGTATATCGACGATCGCGTGGATATTGGCAACTGGACGATTACGCCAGGAATGCGCTTTGAGCACATTGAGTCTTATCAGGACAATAATCTGCTGGGCACCCGCGAACGGGTCAGCTATAACGCTCCGCTCCCGGCGCTGAATGTTCTTTATCACCTCACCGACAGCTGGAATCTTTATGCCAACACAGAAGGCTCATTCGGCACCGTACAGTACAGCCAGATTGGCAAGGCTGTACAAAGCGGCAATGTGGAACCAGAAAAAGCGCGTACCTGGGAAGTCGGCACCCGCTACGACGACGGCGCGCTGACCGCCGAAATGGGGCTGTTCCTGATTAACTTCAACAATCAGTACGATTCCAACCAGACCAATGACACGGTTACCGCCCGCGGTAAAACGCGTCATAGCGGCCTGGAAGCGCAAACCCGTTACGCCCTTGGCGAACTCTCACCCGCGCTTGATAATCTCTCGGTCTACGCCAGCTATGCGTACGTTAATGCTGAAATCCGCGAGAAAGGCGACACCTACGGTAACCAGGTTCCTTTCTCGCCGAAGCACAAAGGCACCCTTGGCGTCGATTACAGCCCCGGCAGCTGGACGTTTAACCTTAACGGCGACTTCCAGTCCAGCCAGTTTGCCGATAACGCCAATACCGTTGCCGAAAGCGCCGATGGCAGCACCGGTCGTATTCCCGGCTATATGCTGTGGGGCGCCCGCGTGGCCTATGACTTTGGTCCACAAATGGCCAATCTCAACCTCGCGCTGGGGGTGAAAAACATCTTCGACCATGCGTATTACACCCGCTCATACGACGATAACAACAAAGGGCTTTACGTCGGTCAGCCGCGCACGCTGTACCTGCAAGGATCAATGAAGTTCTGATTGATCGAGCGTTGCCGGACAGCGCTATTCGCGCCCTGTCCGGCAAGCTGGAGGAAAATCATGTTTAGCCTTGTTCGTCAGTGCATTTTAGCCCGCTGTTTGCCGCCACCGTACAGGATGAGCGCGGTCGCTTTACGCTTGATAAAACGCCGCAGCGCATCGTGGTGCTTGAACTCTCCTTTGTTGACGCGCTGGCGGCGGTCGACGTTAGCCCAACAGGCATGGCCGATGACAACGATCCGTCGCGTATTCTGGCGGACGTACGCGCACGTCTGAAGCCCTGGCAGTCGGTGGGCACCCGTGCCCAGCCCTCGCTCGAGGCCATCCGCGCGCTGCATCCCGATCCGATCGTCGCCGATAGCGGTCGCCATGCCGGAATCTACGCCGCCGAGCGTATTGCCAGCGACATGGTTAAAATCGTCCATCACCGGGCGGTAGATATCACGCCATGAAACCGTTCCGGCACGCTTTTTTTATCTGGGGATGGCCGCTGCTGGCACAGGATAACCCGCTGGTGCTACTTGATGAACCAACAACCTGGCTGGATATTAATTATCAGGTGGAGCTGATGAAGCTGATGCGCGAGCTACAGACGATGGGCAAAACCGTGTTCACCGTACTGCACGATCTGAATCAGGCCAGCCGCTACTGCGACCATCTGGTGGTGCTTGAAGGGGGTCAGGTGCAGGCTCAGGGCCTGGCGGAAACGGTACTGACGCCGGAGATGCTGCGGGAGATTTTTCACCTGGAAGCGGAGATTTACCCGGAGCCGGTTGTCCCGGCGCCCGATGTGCGTGGTGAAATAACCCGGGTAAGGCGTACTGCGCCCTACCCGACGTTAATCAGTAAGTGTGGAAATATTGCTGAATCACCTGCGGATTTTTCGTTTGCGTCAGCGCGGTCATCAGCAAAATGCGCGCTTTTGCCGGATTGAGAGAATCGGCCACCAGTCCCGGCTGGCCGCCATCTACCGGCACCACGCCGCTGCCGGTACGCGAGGCGCGAACCACCACGATGCCGGCTTTTTCCGCTTTTTCAATTCCTGCCGCACTGCGTACGGAGACCGACCCCGCGCCGGTACCTGCGTAAATAATCCCGTCAGCATGGTGAGCGATCGCCGCGTCATACATATATTCAGGGTCATCCTGGTAGCCATAAATAATGACCACTTTCGGCAGCGCGTTCAGGTTACGGACGTCGAAAACCGAACGCACGGTGTGAATTTTTTCCACGCGGGTTTCGAACTGCGGCTTACCGCTGACGATCACGCCGAGGTAGCCCTCTTCCGGCGCCCGGAAGGTATCCAGCGTCGTGGCGTTGGTTTTAGTGACAAAACGCGCTGCCCCGATGCGATCGTTAAGGACCACCATCACCCCGCGGCCTTTCGCTTCCGGGTCAGCCGCCACGGTCACCGCTTCCAGCAGATTCATCGGGCCGTCGGCGCTGATGGCCGTTGCCGGGCGCATTGCCGCCGTGAAGACCACCGGCTTATTGCTTTTTACCGTCAGGTTGAGGAAATAAGGCGTCTCGTCGAGGGTATCGGTACCGTGGGTAATGACTACGCCGTCGACATCCTCGCGGGCCAGCAGTTCATTGACGCGTTTGGCCAGCTTGAGAATAATATCGCTGGTCATATTTTCGCTACCGATATTGGCAACCTGCTCACCGTCAACGCGGGCGACTTTACTCATTTCAGGTACGGCGTTAATCAGCGTCTGTACGCCAATCGCGCCGGCTTTATATCCGGTTGTCTGGGTGTTGCTGGCCGCCGAACCGGCAATGGTGCCTCCGGTTGCCAGGATCACAATATGCGGCAGACGCGTGTCGCTGAACGCGAAAGCACTTATCGACAGTAACGCAATGGTCAGTAATGCTCTAAAATTCATAATTACCTATCCCCAAATAGATTTTAATCAAATTCGCCCGGTGATAATGCAAAGGGCTTGCCAGGATTTAATGTATTTTGCCGGTCAAAAGTGGTTAACTATCGGACAAAAAAGGATTTTTATTTCGCCAGGAGCGCGACATTGGTGCACAGATGCGCTAAAAACGGGCATCATAAAATGCAAAATCAGAAACAACTCATGCAATCTGTTCTGTCTTGATGGCATCGCGAGTAACCAAATAAGCCATAACGACGCGGGTAACCCGAGAGAGAAAAACGATGCGTATCGCCTTAAAATCAGCATTGATGCTAACAACCCGCGTCATACAAATCATTAATCCTGAACTGCAGCTGCATATGCAGCGAACGGCGCTGATCGCACTGGAGCTGGCGCAGGCATCAGGGCTTTCGCGCCCGCAGCAGCAAACGGTCTTTTGCGCCGCGCTGCTGCATGATATTGGCGTTCTGGGTAACAAAAGGGCCTTCTCCTCGCTGAACGCTATCGATAATCTCAATGACCCCCATCAACATCGGGGAGCAGAAATGCTGGCCGGATTAACCACCCTGGCCCCAATCCTGCCGATTATTCGCGATCATCATTTTAGCCCGCACCACAGGGGCAGCCTCGAACAGCATATCGTCTATTTTGCCGATGTTTTTGAGCGCCTGCTGGCCGGTAATAAAGGCGGTTCGGCTTATCAACCCGATATTATTATTACGCAATTTCGTACGCTCTATCAGGCGATCGACCCGTCGCTGTGTCAGACCTTGTGCCAGCTCGCACAAAAAGAGCATTTCTGGCTGCATCTTAATCCTGGACATATTCAGCGAATGCTGGAAATTATCGGCCCAATTAACGATGTCTATATGGGTATTGATGGCCTGAAAGATATCTGTCTGTTAATCGCCAACATTGTCGATACCTACAGTAGCTTTACCGCCAGCCATAGCCTGAAGGTTGGACAAATTTCGCGCGCCCTTGCCGCCTGGATGAATCAGCCGGAGCTGGAGTGCCGGAAGATTGAAATTGCCGGCTATTTGCACGATATCGGTAAAGTCTACATACCGCTGGCCATCCTCGAGAAACAGGGCGAGCTCAATGATGAAGAGCTGCTGCAGGTTCGGGAACACAGCTATATGACCGGCGAAATTCTTAGCGCATTTAGCGAACTCGGCGATATTGTGAACTGGGCGGCCAATCATCACGAAAAACTGGATGGCAGCGGTTATCCTCTGCATCTGAGTGGCGATTACCTGCAGCTGGCAGATCGCATCATCGCCATCGCGGATATTTTCACCGCCCTTACCGAAGACCGCCCTTATCGCCCCGGCATGAGCCGTCAGCAAGCGTTACGGCTGATTGAGTGTGATGTGACAAACGGCGCGCTGGATAAAGACGTTTACCGCGTTTTACATCAGCATGCCGAAGCGCTGCACGCTATTATTACTCACACGCTGCCCTCTTAATTTGCCGGCTCTCTGCTGGTGAAGCCGGAGCGCAGCGACAAAAAATATAATTAATTCATCTGCACGCAAGGATATATCCGGTGAGAATCGCCACCATGACCAATTGGGCCTACGGGATCACCGTCGCCCTGACCCTCGCCTCAGGCATGGCAATGCTGATGGCCTCAAGTGCGGATAATGCTGAACGCCGCGCCGTCGAACAACGTCAGGTGTTCGACCAGTTGAGTGAAGAAGTCGAAAGCGGCGCCTGGGAGCTTTCCGATCTGGCGCGGCTCTTTATCATCCAAAAAAATCAGGATGTGCTACGCGAATACCGGCAGCAGGCGCAGACCATTGCCGCCATTGAACACCGGCTGGTTAAACTCAAAGATAATGGCGCAACCGCTGAAGAACTGGCGCTGCTGCGGGAGGGTTTACAGATTGCCGATGAACTCCAGGATGAGCAGCAGGCGGCGCTGGCGCAGGTTGCCCGGGGGGAAGAAAAAGCGGCGGTAAGCCTGCTTTACGGCGCGGCCTACGAACAGGAGCTTGAGCGGGTACAAACTCAGCTTGACCACTTTCGCCTGCTGCTCGAAGGCCGGGTGAATAAAATCATCGCTCAGGCCACGGAGAAATCACGTATCTGGCGTACGCTCTCTGAAGTCATGGTTGGCCTCACCGCCCTGATGTTTCTGTTTGTGCTGGGATTTATCCTTAAGCGGCGGGTGCTCTATCCCGTCGTCCGTCTGAGCGATGTGGTACAGCGGCTGGCATCGCAGGATTATGCGGTCGAGACGCCGCAGTTCACCCAGATAGATGAAATTGGCGATATGGCCCAGGCGATTCGTATCTTTCGCGAGAACGGGCTGGCGCGGCAGCGGCTGGAACAAGAGCGCGATGCCGACTGGGCCGTCCGCGAGCTGCTGGCGCGGATGACCCAGCGTCTGCAGGGCTGCGAATCATTCGAGGATGTGATCAAGGTGGCCGAGCGCTTTGCCCCCAGCATCGCCCCGCAGATCCCCGGCCGACTCTATATCCTCGACACCGATCCCTGGCAGATGCGCTGCGTTGCGCAGTGGCTTTCTCCGCCGCAGGAAACGGATGTCTTTCATCCCGATAACTGCTGGGCCGTTCGGCGCGGGCTGAGTCATCCTCCGGTTAACGGCGAGCCGGATATCGCCTGTTACCACCTGACTGAACCACAGGCCAATCAGTCGCTATGCGTGCCGCTGATTGCGCAAGGAGAAGCGATTGGCCTGCTCTCCTTCAGCAACGTCACCGCCGCAACCGCGCCTTCCCGCGCCTATCTTGAACTGATGGCCGAAGCGCTGGGTCTGGCGCTGGCGAATCAACGTTTACGCAACGCGCTGCTGGAAAAGGCGCTGTTCGATTCATTAACCGGCCTGCGCAACCGTCACCATCTGGATGATGCTCTGCATACTCAAATGAATCTGGCGGTTCGCAACGGTACGCCGCTGAGCTGCCTGATGATCGATATCGATCACTTCAAGGCAATTAACGATAATTACGGCCACGAAGCGGGCGATCTGGTCATTAAAAACGTCGCCGCAATTATACAGCGTGCGGTGCGTGATATCGGGATGGCCTTCCGCTACGGAGGCGAAGAGTTCCTGGTGCTGCTGGGCGGAACCCATGAAGAGGCGGCAATGGCCTGCGCGACCGAGATCTATCACAGCGTTCAGCGCCTGACTTTGCGCTATGGCCTTGCTGAGATTGGTCAGATCAACGTCTCCATCGGCATCGCCAGCTACCCGCAGCACACGCATAGCGACAGCCTGCTGCGCGCGGCAGACGCTGCGCTCTACCGGGCAAAAGAGTTGGGCCGGTCAAGAATTGTGAGCTTTGGGATGTTGAAGGCGGATTGAGTCGATATTCGCACCGTTATGTAAAAGGAGCCGTGCGCTCCTTTTGCCCAGTGCAATCATCAGGACAGCGTAGCAAACTTTGGCGCGCCGGATTTTCTATCCTCTTGAAAAGTAAGCCGCTTGATCCAGGGCAAAGTCATAACTCCGTCATTGAGTAAAATTCATCGCCTGATTTGAACAAGGCTATGTCGTTTTCATGTTTTTAAGGTTTACGCTGTTCTACCTACTTTTTATCCCCTTGCAGACTTTTGCGCTTAATTACTCTTCAACCTTTTTAAGGCTCAATTGCCCGCAGAGAGGCCTCGTGGAGGTCATTTTGCATGTTTACGATCATACCCAGGAAAAATGGCAGAATAATTTTGAGACCGGCGCAGGGCACAAACGCTCAGGCGATATGGAACTGATCCCCTTTGCCAACGGGGATATTCTCTTCCACTCGGTGTCAACAGATGCATTTAGCTATCTCTACAGCGGCGAAGAGAAGCTTTACCGCTGTTTAAAATTGGATGAAAGACCGCTATACCCTTCCTTTTAACCCTGCGTAGGCGACGCGATCCAACCCGGACGTAGTCCGCAGAGTAAAAAAAACGGGAACCCATCGGCTCCCGTTTTGTTTAACCCAAAATCTGGATTACATGTTGGCGATGATCGCGTCGCCAAACTCTGAACATTTCAGCAGCTTAGCGCCTTCCATCAGACGTTCAAAGTCATAGGTCACGGTCTTAGCGGCGATAGCGCCTTCGGTACCTTTAACGATCAGGTCTGCCGCTTCGAACCACTGCATGTGGCGCAGCATCATTTCGGCGGACAGGATGATGGAACCTGGGTTCACTTTATCCTGGCCGGCATATTTCGGCGCAGTACCGTGGGTCGCTTCAAACAGCGCGCACTCGTCACCGATGTTTGCACCCGGGGCAATACCGATACCGCCAACCTGCGCCGCCAGGGCGTCAGAAATATAGTCACCGTTCAGGTTCATACAGGCGATGACATCGTACTCCGCCGGACGCAGCAGGATCTGCTGCAGGAAGGCGTCGGCGATAACGTCTTTAACGACAATCTCTTTCCCGGTGTTCGGGTTTTTGATCTTCATCCACGGGCCGCCGTCAATCAGCTCACCGCCGAACTCTTCGCGTGCCAGCTGGTAGCCCCAGTCTTTAAACGCGCCTTCGGTGAATTTCATGATGTTGCCTTTGTGCACCAGGGTCAGAGAATCGCGATCGTTGGTGATAGCGTATTCGATGGCGGCGCGAACCAGGCGTTTGGTGCCTTCTTCAGAGCACGGCTTGATGCCGATGCCGCAATGTTCCGGGAAGCGAATTTTCTTCACGCCCATTTCATCACGCAGGAATTTGATGACTTTATCCGCTTCAGCAGAGTCTGCTTTCCACTCGATACCGGCGTAGATGTCTTCGGAGTTTTCGCGGAAGATAACCATATCGGTCAGTTCAGGATGCTTAACCGGGCTCGGTGTCCCCTGGTAGTAACGAACCGGACGCAGGCAAACGTAGAGGTCCAGTTCCTGACGCAGGGCAACGTTCAGAGAACGAATGCCGCCGCCGACTGGCGTAGTCAGAGGGCCTTTGATAGCAACACGATATTCACGAATCAGATCAAGAGTTTCGGCAGGCAGCCAGACATCCTGGCCATAAACCTGGGTCGATTTTTCACCGGTGTAAACTTCCATCCAGGAAATTTTACGCTCGCCCTTATAGGCTTTCTCAACGGCAGCATCAACCACTTTCAGCATCGCCGGAGTGACGTCAACGCCGATACCATCGCCTTCGATGAACGGGATAATCGGGTTATTAGGGACGTTCAGCTTGCCGTTTTGCAGGGTGATTTTTTGACCTTCCGCCGGAACTACTACTTTGCTTTCCATTAACCTCTCCTTCGAGCGCTTCTGGTTCTGCTCTTCCCTCTTCACGCTAGCCGGGCGTTGGCTTTATTCGCCCACTCCCGTCAGTGGAATATCCCGCTAACCGGAGATTTCGCGTCCGTGTCGCCTTCCTGTAATGCGAATCGGTTTGAGCAACCTTTTTGTTAATAAGTTGTAATGAGCATGTCAATACTACCTGAATGTTTGCGTCCATGAAAGGCATTCGTAATTAGGCTATAATGCGGCAATTGACAGAGTCTGAAAATACCATGCAAAAAACTTCATTTAGAAAACATCGCGTTGAGCGATTCAGCACGCAACAAGTCACCAGACAACGTAAAGAACGCCAGCCAAAAACTGTGATCTTGTTCAATAAACCATACGATGTATTGCCGCAATTTACCGATGAAGCCGGGCGCAGCACGCTAAAAGATTTTATTCCGGTTGCCGGCGTCTATGCCGCCGGTCGACTGGACCGCGATAGCGAAGGCCTGCTGGTGCTGACCAACGACGGCGCGCTGCAGGCGGCTCTCACCCAACCGGGTAAGCGCACCGGTAAAGTTTATTACGTTCAGGTGGAAGGTGAACCCACGGCGGATGCGCTGACCGCGCTCCGCGACGGCGTCACGCTTAATGACGGCCCCACACTGCCAGCAGGAGTGGAGCGTGTAGCGGAGCCAGAGTGGCTCTGGCCGCGTCATCCCCCCATCCGCGAGCGTAAATCCATTCCTACCAGCTGGCTTAAAATTACCCTCTATGAAGGGCGCAATCGCCAGGTGCGGCGGATGACCGCCCACGTCGGCTTTCCCACGCTGCGCCTGATTCGCTATGCGATGGGAGGCTATACGCTGGATGGTCTGGCCAACGGCGAATGGCGTAAAATTGATTAACAGTAGCCTGAGGAAAAACAATGTTTAAGCCGCACGTCACCGTCGCCTGCGTGGTTCACGCTAAAGGCAAATTCCTGGTTGTTGAAGAGACGATCAACGGTAAAGCGTTATGGAACCAGCCGGCAGGCCATCTCGAAGCCGATGAAACCCTGGTTCAGGCCGCAGAACGCGAGCTTTGGGAAGAGACCGGCATTCGCGCGACGCCGCAGCACTTTCTCCGCCTGCATCAGTGGATAGCCCCGGATCGCACGCCATTTTTGCGTTTCCTCTTTACCATTGAGCTTAACGATACGTGCGCCACCGAGCCCCACGATAGCGATATCGACCGCTGCCTGTGGCTCAGCGCTGAGGAAATTCTTAGCGCGAGCAACCTGCGTTCGCAGCTGGTTGCCGAGAGCATTCGCAGCTATCAGCAGGATCCGCGCTACCCGCTGGCGCTCATCGGCGAATTTAACTGGCCGTTTACAGGGGGTGCCTCAACGGAGGACGCGTGCTAGAATACGCCGCCTCGAAGTTCAATGTAGTGAGTAATCCAATGTCAGAAAGCCAGAAAAAAGTGATCGTCGGCATGTCCGGCGGGGTTGATTCCTCAGTTTCCGCCTACCTGCTGCTCCAGCAAGGGTATAAGGTGGAAGGCCTGTTCATGAAGAACTGGGAAGAAGACGACGGCGAGGAATACTGCACCGCAGCGGCGGATCTTGCCGACGCGCAGGCCGTTTGCGATAAGCTCGGAATTGAACTTCACACCGTCAACTTTGCCGCAGAATACTGGGACAACGTGTTTGAATTGTTCCTTGCAGAGTATAAAGCCGGACGCACGCCCAATCCGGATATTCTGTGCAATAAAGAAATTAAATTTAAAGCCTTCCTCGAATTTGCCGCAGAAGATCTCGGCGCTGATTACATCGCCACCGGCCACTACGTGCGCCGGGCCGACGTTAACGGCAAGAGCCAGCTGCTGCGCGGCCTCGACGGTAATAAAGACCAGAGCTACTTCCTCTATACCTTGAGCCACGAACAGATCGCGCAAAGCCTGTTCCCGGTGGGGGAGCTGGAAAAGCCGCAGGTGCGTAAAATCGCCGAAGAGCTGGATCTCATCACCGCGAAGAAAAAAGACTCGACCGGTATCTGTTTCATCGGCGAACGCAAATTCCGCGAATTCCTCGGCCGCTACCTGCCTGCTCAGCCGGGTAAAATTATCAGCGTTGACGGCGACGAAGTTGGCGAGCATCAGGGTCTGATGTACCACACGCTGGGGCAGCGTAAAGGTCTGGGCATCGGCGGTATCAAAGACGGCGGCGAAGACCCGTGGTATGTGGTCGACAAAGATGTCGAAAACAATATTTTGATTGTCGCTCAAGGCCATGACCATCCGCGCCTGATGTCCGTGGGGTTGATTGCTCAACAGCTGCACTGGGTTGACCGCGAGCCGCTCACGGGCACGCTGCGCTGCACGGTAAAAACCCGTTACCGTCAGACCGACATCTCCTGCACCGTGAAAGCGCTGGATGATGACCGCATTGAAGTGATCTTTGATGAGCCTGTAGCCGCCGTCACGCCGGGCCAGTCTGCGGTCTTCTACAACGGCGAAGTATGCCTCGGCGGCGGGATTATCGAACAGCGCTTGCCGCTGCAGGCCTGACAGACATATCAGCCGCTGAAGGCCCCAACCGGGTATTTGGCGGTTTACAAGGAGAATGTGTGGCGAAGAATTATTATGACATTACGCTGGCGCTGGCCGGCGTTTGCCAGGCCGCGCGTCTGGTTCAGGAACTGGCGCACCAGGGGCACTGCGATAGCGACGCCCTGCATGTGTCGCTGAACAGCATCATCGATCTCGACCCGGAGTCTACGCTGGCGGTGTTCGGTGGTAGTGAAGCCAATCTTCGCCTCGGGCTGGAAACCCTCATTGGCGTGCTGAATACCAGCAGTCGCCAGGGGCTGAACGCCGAACTCACCCGCTATACTTTAAGCCTGATGGTGCTGGAACGTAAGCTTGCCGCCAGCAAGGGAGCCATGGATACCCTCGGCAACCGTATCGGCGGTCTGCGCCGTCAGCTTGAACATTTCGATCTGCAATCCGAGACGCTGCTTAGCGCAATGGCGGGCATCTATGTGGATGTTATTAGCCCGCTGGGCCCGCGTATTCAGGTCACCGGCTCTCCAGCCGTGCTGCAAAGCCCTCAGGTTCAGGCAAAGGTTCGCTCTGCCCTGCTGGCGGGTATTCGCTCTGCGGTGCTCTGGCACCAGGTCGGCGGCGGCCGTCTGCAGCTAATGTTTTCTCGTAATCGTCTGGTTAACCAGGCCAAACAAATTCTTGCTCATTTAACCCCGGAGTTGTGATCTATGGAATTATCCTCACTGACCGCCGTTTCCCCAGTCGACGGCCGCTACGGCGACAAAGTCAGCGCGCTGCGCGGTATCTTCAGCGAATTCGGTTTGCTGAAATTCCGCGTTCAGGTAGAAGTGCGTTGGTTGCAAAAACTGGCCGCGCACGCAGCGATCAAGGAAGTTCCTGCTTTTGCTGCCCACGCAAACGGTTACCTTGATAAAATCGTCGCCGATTTTAGCGTAGAAGATGCAGAGCGCATCAAAACTATCGAGCGCACCACCAACCACGACGTCAAAGCGGTTGAGTATTTCCTCAAGGAAAAAGTCGCCGACGTGGCTGAACTGCACGCGGTCTCCGAGTTTATCCACTTTGCCTGCACCTCCGAGGACATCAACAATCTGTCCCACGCGCTGATGCTGAAAACCGCTCGCGACGAAGTGATCCTGCCATACTGGCGCAAGCTCATCGACGCGGTGAAAGAGCTGGCGGTACAGTATCGCGATATCCCACTGCTTTCCCGTACTCACGGTCAGCCGGCTACGCCGTCCACCATGGGTAAAGAGATGGCCAACGTCGCTTACCGTATGGAGCGTCAGTATCGTCAGCTGAACCAGATCGAAATCCTTGGCAAAATCAACGGCGCGGTAGGTAACTATAACGCCCATATCGCTGCCTATCCGGAAGTTGACTGGCATCAGTTTAGCGAAGAGTTCGTGACTTCTCTGGGCATCCAGTGGAACCCGTACACCACCCAGATTGAGCCGCACGACTATATCGCCGAGCTGTTCGACTGCGTCGCCCGCTTCAATACCATCCTGATTGATTTCGACCGTGACGTGTGGGGCTACATCGCGCTCAATCATTTCAAGCAGAAAACCATTGCTGGCGAAATCGGCTCCTCAACCATGCCGCATAAAGTCAACCCGATCGACTTCGAGAACTCCGAAGGCAACCTCGGTCTGGCCAACGCGGTTATGCAGCATCTGGCAAGTAAACTGCCGGTTTCCCGCTGGCAGCGTGACCTGACCGACTCCACCGTGCTGCGCAACCTCGGCGTGGGCATCGGCTACGCGCTGATCGCCTATCAGTCAACCCTGAAAGGCGTGAGCAAGCTGGAGCTGAATCAAGACCGTCTGCTGGATGAGCTGGACCACAACTGGGAAGTTCTGGCCGAGCCGATCCAGACCGTCATGCGTCGCTACGGCATCGAGAAGCCGTACGAGAAGCTGAAAGAACTGACCCGCGGCAAGCGCGTCGATGCCGAAGGCATGCAGCAGTTTATTGACAGCCTGGCACTGCCGGAAGATGAAAAAGTTCGCCTCAAAGCCATGACCCCGGCTAACTACATCGGCCGCGCGACCACGATGGTTGACGAACTGAAGTAAGCCTTTCGACCCTCTTTCCGCCGGGAAAGAGGGTTATTTTTCCTCCCTCTCATCCGATCGTCGTCATCCCCCGGGTTATTAACCAGAATAGCAGCGCCAGCAGGCTAACTGATGCTCCCAGCAGGCAGAGGCCTTGCCATCCTGCGCTGGCATATACCGCAGTCGTACTTATCGCTCCCAGCGCGCTGCCGAGGGCATAAAACAGCATATACAAACCGACCAGTCTGCTGTGCGCCTCAGGACGGCTACGGAAAATCATGCTCTGATTAGTGACGTGCAGCGCCTGGCCGCCGAGATCCAGCATGACAATGCCAATCAGCAGCGCCGCTGGCGACCATGCCATCAGTGATAAAGGCCACCACGCCATCAGCAATATCACCAGGGCCGCGGCGCTGGTGCGCTGGGCATATCCGCGGTCGGCCCATTGACCAGCGCGACCTGCCGCCAGGGCGCCGATCGCGCCCACCAGGCCCAGGGCGCCAATCTCGGTATGAGAAAAGCTAAAGGGTGGCGCGCTTAACGGCAAAACTAACGCGCTCCAGAAGATATTGAACGCGGCAAACATTAGTAATGCCAGCATGCCTCGCACCTGCAGGTTTTTCTCCTGACGCAGCAGCGCCAGCATGGATATCAGCAGCTGAGGATAGCTCAGTGGGCGCGATGCAACCGCCAGTACCGGCAGACGACGCCACAGGGGAAGCGCGATGCCTAACATCAGCAAAGCGGCAAAGATATATACCCCACGCCAGCCGAATAGATCGCTGATGCTTCCCGAAAATACCCGCGCCAGCAGCAATCCAATAAAGACCCCGCTTTGCGCTGCGCCCACTACCCTGCCCTGTTCAGAGGGGGCGGCCGCGCTTGCGGCATAAGCAATCAACCCCTGCGTCATGGCGGTACCCAGCAGACCAACGGCAAGCATGCTGGCTAACAGCATTACTGTCGATGTTGCCAGACTGACGGCAAATAGCGCAGCGATCAGTAATATCACCTGCGTCGCCATCAGTCGGCGGCGATTCAGCCTGTCTCCCAGCGGTACCAGCAATAACAAAGCCAGCGCGCAGCCAAGCTGAGTTGCCGCGATCGCGCCACCGATCGCGGCGTGGCCGATCGCAAAATCGCGCGCCAGGGCATCAAGGAGCGGTTGTGCGTAATAAACATTTGCCACGCTCAGGCCGCTGGCGATAGCAAACAGCAGCACCAGACTACGCGGCATGACCGTTGGCGGCCCCTCTGGCGATGGCGATAATAATGTCGCTTTCATCCTTCCCCCCTGGAGCATTCTGGTTTCAAAACAAAACTCATTGCAGTCTGGAGCATGAAGTTTTAAAATGCAACTAGTTTGCCATCTCCTCAGGAGCGCCTGTGTCCTCATCAGAAAACAGGGAAAACACAACCTGCCCCGTCGCCCGAAGCGTGGATATTATCGGCGACCGCTGGTCGCTGTTGATTGTGCGCGATGCCTTTGATGGCACCAGTCGCTTCAGCGATTTCCAGCGAAGCCTTGGTATAGCGCGTAATATTCTCTCCGACCGTCTGCACAAATTGCTAAACTCGGGTATTCTCACTACCCAATCCGCCTCAGACGGCACGGCCTATCAGGAATACGTACTGACGGAAAAAGGCCAGCGCTTGTTCCCTGTCGTCGTTGCGCTACGCCAGTGGGGAGAGCAGCATCTCTTTGCCGATGGCGAACGCCACTCGGTACTGATCGATAAACGTACGCAGCGCCCGGTTCCCGTGATGACGCCGATGGCCGAGGACGGATTACCGTTGAATTTTCATGAGGCTAAGGTACAAAAAATTAAATAAAATTCTTTATTTAACAGCTGTTTATATTAAAGGTGTATAATTAGCGCTAAACTATTCAAATCATAAATAAAATGGAGAACGGGCATGCGCGTACTCGTGGTTGAGGATAACGCTCTGCTGCGCCATCACCTGAAAGTTCAGCTACAGGAGCTTGGCCATCAGGTAGATGCGGCGGAAGACGCAAAGGAAGCGGATTACTATCTGGGTGAACACGTTCCGGACATCGCCATTGTCGATCTTGGCCTGCCGGATGAAGACGGCCTCTCGCTGATTCGCCGCTGGCGCAGCCACGACGTATCGGTACCGGTTCTGGTCCTCACCGCGCGCGAAGGCTGGCAAGATAAAGTCGAGGTTCTGAGCGCCGGAGCGGATGACTACGTCACCAAGCCGTTTCACATCGAAGAGGTCGCCGCGCGTATGCAGGCGCTTCTGCGGCGCAACAGCGGCCTCGCATCGCAGGTGATCTCAATACCGCCATTCCAGGTAGATTTATCGCGTCGCGAGCTGTCGGTTAATGACCAGCCCATCAAGCTGACGGCGTTTGAATACACCATTATGGAAACCCTGATCCGTAACCGGGGCAAAGTAGTCAGCAAAGATTCATTGATGCTGCAGCTCTATCCCGACGCCGAGCTGCGCGAAAGCCATACTATCGATGTGCTGATGGGACGATTGCGTAAAAAAATCCAGGCTGAGTATCCGCAGGATGTGATTACCACCGTGCGCGGCCAGGGCTATCTGTTCGAACTGCGCGGATGAAAGGGCTGTTGCGGCATATTTTACCGCTATCGTTACGCGTCCGCTTTCTGCTGGCGACGGCCGCCGTGGTGCTGATCCTGTCGCTGTCTTATGGCATGGTCGCGCTGGTCGGCTATAGCGTAAGCTTTGATAAAACCACCTTCCGCCTGCTGCGCGGCGAGAGCAACCTGTTCTATATGCTGGCAAAGTGGGAAAACAACGCCATCGACGTTGATATTCCCGACAACCTCAATATGCAAAGTCCGACGGTGACGCTGATTTACGACGCTCACGGTCGGTTATTATGGGCGCAGCGCGATGTTCCCTGGCTGGTGAAGCGTATCCAACCGGAATGGCTCAAAAACAACGGCTTTCATGAAATTGAGGCCGACGTGGACAGCAGCAGCATGCTGCAGCACAACAATCATGAGATCCAACAGCAGCTGAATGCCATTCGGGAAGAGGACGACAGCTCCGAAATGACCCACTCGGTGGCGATCAATATCTATCCGGCCACCAGCACCATGCCGCAGCTCAGCATCGTGGTTGTCGACACCATACCGGTGGAGCTCAAGCGCTCGTATATGGTATGGAGTTGGTTTATCTACGTACTGGCGGCCAACCTGCTGCTGGTGATCCCGCTTTTGTGGGTGGCGGCATGGTGGAGTTTGCGCCCTATTGAATCGCTGGCCAAAGAGGTGCGCGAACTGGAGGAGCATCACCGTGAACTGCTCAATCCCAACACCACCCGGGAGCTTACGCGGCTGGTCAGCAACCTCAACCGCTTGCTGAAAAGCGAACGCGAGCGTTATGACAAATACCGCACTACCCTGACCGACCTGACCCATAGCCTGAAAACGCCTCTCGCAGTGATGCAGAGCACCTTACGCTCCATGCGCGGCGAGAAGCTCAGCGTCAACGAAGCAGAGCCGGTAATGCTGGAGCAGATTAGCCGTATCTCGCAGCAGATCGGCTACTACCTGCACCGTGCCAGCATGCGCAGCGGCGGGTCGCTGCTGAGTCGCGAGCTGCATCCCATCGCTCCGCTGCTCGATAGCCTGACCTCGGCGCTGAATAAAGTTTACCAGCGCAAAGGCGTGAATATTAGCCTGGATATTTCGCCGGAAATCAGTTTTGTCGGCGAAAAGAATGATTTTATGGAAGTGATGGGCAACGTGCTTGATAACGCCTGCAAATACTGTCTGGAATTTGTCGAAGTCTCCGTCCGTCAGACCAACGACAACCATTTACACATCCTCGTAGAGGATGATGGTCCCGGGATCCCCCACACGATGCGCAGCGCGGTATTCGATCGCGGCCAGCGCGCCGACACGCTGCGTCCCGGCCAGGGCGTGGGGCTCTCCGTCGCGCGAGATATCGTTGCCCAGTACGATGGTCGAATTCTCGCCGAAGAGAGCCTGCTCGGCGGCGCCTGCATGGAAGTTATTTTTGGCCGCCAGGCCCTGGAAGATAAAGAGAGCTAAAACAGTCGGTTTTTTAACGGCGCCTGCATCATGCTGGTGCCGCATCCGTTATAATCCCTGACAGACACCTGCTGTGGAATATAAATATGGATTATCAATTAACGCTTAACTGGCCCGACTTTATCGAACGCTACTGGCAAAAACGCCCGGTAGTGCTGAAACGGGGCTTTGCTAATTTCGTCGATCCGTTAAGCCCGGACGAGCTGGCCGGACTGGCGATGGAGAGCGAAGTCGACAGTCGCCTGGTCAGTCATCAGGACGGTAAATGGCAGGTCAGCCACGGTCCGTTTGAGAGCTACGACCATCTGAGCGAAAATAACTGGTCGCTGCTGGTACAGGCGGTCAATAACTGGCACCAGCCGACGGCGGCGCTGATGCACCCGTTCCGCGCCCTTCCCGACTGGCGCATTGACGATCTGATGATCTCGTTTTCCGTTCCGGGAGGCGGCGTCGGCCCGCATCTCGACCAATACGACGTGTTTATCATTCAGGGTACCGGTCGCCGCCGCTGGCGCGTGGGCGAAAAGGTGCCGATGAAGCAACATTGTCCGCACCCGGACCTGCTGCAGGTCGACCCGTTTGAAGCCATTATCGATGAAGAGATGGAGCCCGGCGATATTCTGTATATCCCGCCGGGGTTCCCGCACGAAGGCTACTCGCTGGAAAACTCGCTCAACTATTCGGTCGGCTACCGCGCGCCTAACGCCCGCGAGCTGTTCAGCGGCTTTGCCGATTATATTCTGCAGCGTGAACTCGGCAGCCAGCGCTACGCCGACCCGGACGTGCCGTCGCGCGAGCATCCTGCGGATATTCTGCCCGTCGAGCTGGACCGCCTGCGCGATATGATGCTGGGATTAATTAATCAGCCAGAGCACTTTAAGCAGTGGTTTGGCGAATTTATTACTCAGTCCCGCCACGAGCTGGACGTGGCGCCGCCGGAGCCGCCGTACCAGCCGGATGAGATTTACGATGCCCTGCAGCAGGGGGATAAGCTGACACGTCTCGGCGGCCTGCGCGTGCTGCGAATTGATGGTGAGGTGTTCGTCAATGGCGAGAAAATTAACTCTCCGCACCGCCCGGCGCTGGACGCGCTGGCAACCCACCTGACGCTCAATGCAGAGCATCTTGGCGATGCGCTGGAAGATCCCTCCTTCCTCGCCCTGCTGGCCGCGCTGGTCAACAGCGGCTACTGGTTCTTTGAGGACTAAGTCTTCGGTTCGCCCGGTAGCGGCTAACGCCTTACCGGGCCTGTACGTTACGCGCCTCGTTTTGCCGTTAGCTCGGCGATACGCACAATCACCTGCACCGCCTTCTCCATGCCTTCGAGCGTCACAAACTCATGCTTGCCGTGGTAGTTATAGCCGCCGGTAAACAGGTTCGGGCACGGCAGCCCCATAAAGGAGAGCTGGGCGCCGTCGGTACCGCCGCGAATCGGCTTCATCTGCGGATCGATTTGGCAATCCACCATCGCCTGACGGGCAATCTCCACCACGTGCGGATGCGCCATCACCTTCTCATGCATATTGTAATAGCTGTCTTCGATGACCAGCTCAATATAACAATCCGGATGCAGCCCTTTGCCGACCTTTTTGGCGATCTCCATCATTTTGCGCTTGCGGGCTTCAAACTGCTTACGGTCAAAGTCGCGGATGATGTAGTGCATGTCGGCGCGATCCACCGTGCCTTTGATACTGGCCAGATGATAGAAGCCCTCATAGCCTTCGGTGGTTTCCGGCGCTTCGTCAGCAGGCACCTCGGCATGGATACGCGCCGCCAGCGACAGAGCATTGACCATCACCCCTTTCGCGGTGCCGGGATGCACATTATTGCCCACGATCTTAATCGTAACCGACGCGGCGTTAAAATTCTCAAACTCCAGTTCGCCCACGCCGCCCCCGTCGACGGTATAGGCCCAGCGGGCATCAAACGCGGCGACATCAAAATGCTTCGCCCCTTTGCCCACCTCTTCGTCTGGCGTAAAGGCCACGCGGATATCGCCGTGGGGAATCTCCTTCGCCTTCAACGTCGCCAGCGCGGTCATGATCTCCGCGATACCGGCTTTATCATCGGCGCCGAGCAGCGTTTTACCATCGGTGGTAATCAGCGTCTGCCCCAGCAGCTGGTGCAGTACCGGGAACATCACCGGCGAAAGCACCTCATCGCCAATACCGAGTGCGATATCACCGCCGCGATAGTTTTCTACGATCTGCGGATTGACGTTCTTGCCGCTGAAGTCAGGCGACGTGTCGACGTGGGAAATAAAGCCAATCGCCGGAATATCGCCCGCAACGTTAGCTGGCAGGGTGCCCATGACCGTCCCTTTTTCACTCAGCGTCACGTTCACGAGTCCCATTTCTTCAAGCTGCGCCTGAAGCAGCCGTAACAGCTTCCACTGTCCTTCCGTGCTCGGTACCTGCCGCACGCCAGGCTTCGACTGCGTGTCCAAAGAAACGTACTGCAAAAAACGCTCAAGCAATTTATCCATGTAGCCACCCTCTTCTTTTGTGACAACATTATTGATAAGCCGGAAAAGACAAATATTGCGTCAGGTCATTTTTAGCCCGGCAAATGAGAATTTAATACATTTCGAACGATAATGTTGTAAAGGTAGCTCATCATGGCGCATCAATCATTGGCGATTACAGGCGTTTGCCGTAGAATGCTCGGCCTTATTATTTTATGTGCAAACCCAAAGGTGGTTAACCACAAACCCCGCATCGGTAAGCTTTCCGCTGCGTCTACATGGGACAGAGTCAAAAATTGAATATACAACCGCGTTCGCGTTCTCCGCTGGTTCAGCTGACGGAAATTCGCAAAAGCTTTGATGGTAAAACGGTAATCTCCGGCCTCAATCTGACCATCAACAACGGTGAGTTTCTCACCCTGCTTGGCCCCTCTGGCTGCGGTAAAACAACCGTTCTTCGTCTTATCGCCGGACTGGAAACCGTCGATAGCGGCCGAATCCATCTCGAAGATCAAGATATCACCCATATTCCGGCGGAAAACCGCCACGTGAACACCGTCTTTCAAAGCTATGCGCTCTTTCCGCACATGACGGTGTTTGAGAACGTCGCCTTCGGCCTGCGCATGCAGAAAACCCCGCCGGCGGAAATCGCTCCCCGCGTCCACGACGCCCTGCGAATGGTGCAGCTTGAAGAGTTCGCCCAGCGCAAACCGCATCAGCTTTCCGGCGGACAGCAGCAGCGCGTGGCGATTGCCCGCGCGGTGGTTAACAAACCGCGCCTGCTGCTGCTGGATGAATCCCTCTCAGCGCTCGATTATAAACTGCGTAAACAGATGCAGAACGAGCTGAAGGCGCTGCAGCGTAAACTCGGCATCACCTTCGTCTTCGTCACCCACGATCAGGAAGAGGCGCTGACCATGTCCGACCGTATCGTGGTGATGCGCGATGGCAAAATCGAGCAGGACGGCACGCCACGCGAAATCTATGAAGAGCCGAAAAACCTGTTTGTCGCCAGCTTTATTGGCGAAATCAACATCTTCAACGCCACGGTCATCGAGCGGATTGACGAGCAGCGGGTGCGTGCCAGCGTAGAAGGCCGCGAATGCAATATCTACGTCAACTTCGCCGTTGAAAAAGGCCAGCGGCTCAACGTGCTGCTGCGCCCGGAAGACCTGCGCGTTGATGAGATCCACCACAGTAATGAAGCCGATGGCCTGATAGGCTATATCCGCGAACGCAACTATAAAGGAATGACGCTGGAATCGGTGGTCGAACTGGAAAACGGCAAAATGGTCATGGTCAGCGAATTCTTCAATGAAGACGACCCTGATTTTGACCACTCTCTCGACCAGAAAATGGCCATTAACTGGGTAGAAAGCTGGGAGGTTGTGCTGGCCGATGAAGAACACCAGTAAATTCCAGAATGTGGTGATTGCCACCATCGTGGGTTGGCTTGTGCTGTTTGTCTTTCTGCCCAACCTGATGATTATCGCCACCAGCTTTCTGACCCGCGACGATACCAACTTCGTCAAGCTGGTCTTTTCGCTGGATAACTACGCGCGCCTGCTCGATCCGCTCTACTACGACGTGCTGCTGCATTCGTTGAATATGGCGTTCATGGCGACCCTGGCCTGTCTGGCGCTTGGCTACCCTTTCGCCTGGTTTCTGGCAAGGCTGCCGGAGAAGGTACGCCCGCTGATGCTGTTTCTGCTGATTGTGCCGTTCTGGACCAATTCGCTGATTCGTATCTACGGACTGAAAATTTTCCTCAGCACCAAGGGCTATCTGAACGAATTTTTACTATGGCTGGGCGTCATCGATACGCCGCTGCGCATCATGTATACGCCATCGGCGGTCATTATCGGCCTGGTCTATATTCTGCTGCCGTTTATGGTGATGCCGCTCTACTCCAGCATCGAAAAGCTCGATCGTCCGCTGCTGGAAGCGGCGAAAGATCTCGGCGCCAATAAACTACAAACCTTTATCCGCATCATCATTCCGCTGACCATGCCGGGCATTATTGCCGGCTGCCTGCTGGTGATGCTTCCGGCAATGGGGCTGTTCTACGTGTCTGACCTGATGGGCGGCGCGAAAAACCTACTGATTGGTAACGTCATTAAGAGCCAGTTCCTCAACATCCGCGACTGGCCGTTCGGTGCGGCGACCAGCATTACGCTAACGCTGGTGATGGGCCTGATGCTGCTGATTTACTGGCGCGCAGCGCGTTTACTGAATAAAAAGGTGGAGCTGGAATGATCGGTCGACTGCTGCGCGGCGGCTTTATGACCGCTATTTACGCGTATCTCTACATTCCCATTATTATCCTGATCGTTAACTCGTTTAACAGTTCGCGCTTCGGCATTAACTGGCAGGGTTTTACCACCAACTGGTATAGCCTGCTGATGAATAACGACAGTCTGCTGCAGGCAGCACAGCACTCACTGACCATGGCGGTGCTGTCGGCGACTTTCGCTACGCTTATCGGATCGCTGACCGCCGTCGCGCTGTACCGCTATCGCTTTCGCGGCAAGCCGTTCGTCAGCGGAATGCTGTTTGTAGTGATGATGTCCCCGGATATCGTGATGGCGATTTCGCTGCTGGTGCTGTTTATGCTGATCGGTATTCAGCTGGGATTCTGGTCGCTGCTGTTTTCCCACATCACCTTTTGCCTGCCCTTCGTGGTGGTCACGGTGTTTTCGCGCCTGAAAGGTTTTGACGTGCGGATGCTGGAAGCAGCGAAAGATCTCGGCGCCAGCGAAATGACGATTCTGCGAAAGATCATTTTGCCGCTGGCGCTGCCCGCCGTGGCTGCAGGGTGGCTGCTGAGCTTCACCCTGTCGATGGATGATGTGGTGGTCTCTTCGTTTGTAACCGGGCCGGGCTATGAGATCCTGCCGCTGAAGATCTATTCGATGGTCAAAGTTGGGGTATCGCCAGAGGTCAATGCGTTGGCGACGATTCTGTTGGTTCTGTCGCTGGTGATGGTCATTGCCAGCCAGATAATTGCACGTGATAAAACTCAGGGGACGTTAAAATGAAAAAATGGTCACGCCACCTGCTCGCTGCGGGCGCTCTGGCAATCGGGATGAGCGCCGCGCACGCGGACGATAGCAAAACGCTCTATTTCTACAACTGGACCGAATATGTCCCGCCGGGGTTGCTGGAGCAATTCACCAAAGAGACCGGCATCAAGGTGATCTATTCGACCTACGAGTCGAACGAAACCATGTATGCCAAGCTCAAAACCTATAAAGACGGCGCTTATGACCTGGTGGTACCTTCCACCTACTTCGTCGACAAAATGCGTAAAGAGGGCATGCTGCAGAAGATCGATAAGAGCAAGCTGAGCAACTTCGGCAATCTCGATCCTGAAATGCTCAATAAACCGTTCGACCCGAATAACGATTACTCGATTCCGTACATCTGGGGCGCGACGGCCATCGGAATCAATAGCGATGAGATCGATCCGAAAACCGTTACCAGCTGGGCGGATCTATGGAAGCCAGAGTATAAGAGCAGCCTGCTGCTGACCGACGACGCGCGCGAAGTGTTCCAGGTCGCGCTGCGTAAACTGGGCTACTCCGGCAATACTACCGATCCGAAAGAGATTGAAGCGGCCTATAACGAGCTGAAAAAACTGATGCCGAACGTCGCGGCGTTCAACTCCGATAACCCGGCGAACCCGTATATGGAAGGCGAGGTAAATCTCGGCATGGTGTGGAATGGCTCCGCGTGGGTTGCGCGTCAGGCCGGTACGCCGCTGGAAGTCGTGTGGCCAAAAGAAGGCGGCATCTTCTGGATGGATAGCCTGTCGATTCCGGCCAATGCCAAAAACGTCGACGGCGCGCTGAAGCTGATCAACTTCCTGCTGCGCCCGGAAGTGGCCAAACAGGTTGCAGAAACTATCGGTTACCCGACGCCAAACCTGGCCGCGCGTAAAATGCTGAGCCCGGAGGTCGCCAATGATAAATCACTCTATCCGGACGCCGCGACGATTCAGAAAGGCGAATGGCAGAACGATGTCGGCAGCGCCAGCACGCTTTATGAAGAGTATTATCAGAAGCTAAAAGCGGGTCGTTAATCATCTCACAGGCCGGGTAGCATTACCCGGCCTCTTCGGGAGGACCGCCGCTAGCTTCTCAGCGGATGTATTCTCGACTTTATTAGCGCTTCCTCAACGTCAAAATCGGCCAGCGAATAGTTGGTCGCCACCAGATAAAATCGCCCATCCTGCGCCGGATATTCATGTACTTTGTAGTTCGCCATTTTCGGCTGCGCAGCAGAAGCGTCGCCCCTGCCGGAACCGGCGGCGTATTTCGAACGGACTCGCAGAGAGTGGCTTTTAATATCCCGATGGATTTCGCCGTGATGCTCGTCGCCGAGGATCAGGTAGTCAACATACTCAGTGGCCATGGTGTTATTCCTTCTCTGTTGTCCGAGTTAAGAAACATGCCACAAATGTCTGTCTGATACTGTTTTGTTAATCACAACGTTACATATATGTGAAATAGACAATCCACATTATAACGGCCCTCCCACCAGACAGCGATGAGGGGCCGGATTTTAACGGTCGAAAATAACAACAGTGCTTTTACTCTGGCAACCGCGTTGTCTACGGTGAAGCCAGATTCTTTTCCCGCTGGCGGTGCCGCGCACCGGTCCGGACTACCCGACCGCGCTGGCCC
>NZ_JBEAFR010000065.1:0-75637 GCF_040062315.1 Klebsiella sp. GW_Kp181 | reverse complement strand
GTATAGCGGACGTTTTCAAAGCTATAGGCTATTGGTAGCATCATCAGTTCTGGCCTTTTTTTCATGTTACTAACCGTGCGAACAGGGCGCCAGGTGAAATGGTCTGCTGACAGAGCGCCATTTGCAATTATCTTCCCCGCTTATCAGAGAACTTCATTTTGGTGAGATCGCCGCGTCTTTGTATGGTGACTATCGCCATCAGCATGGGGTTTTGAACACAAAGGGCCATGTTGTTGTGCCTCCCTGAACATGACGAGCGCGGCGTATTCAGCGATATCCATGCCGAGCGGCATGCCCTTTGTGATGGCCGACAGTTGGTTATAATCCCCGATATTATCGCCGATTTTCGCCGGTTACCTTTTGAAGCCTCATCGTTTTCTGTGGTGGTTTTTAATCCCCCACATCTTGAACGTGTCGGACCAAACGGATGGCACGGTAAAAAAATATGGAAAGCTGGATTGGGACAACTGGGGAGATGATCTACGCGCTGGCGTTAGAGAGGCATTTTGAGTACTGAATCCTCATGGTGTTTTAATTTTTGGCCTGGTTTTAAATAAATGTTGAAGTTGATAGTTTTTGGTGATATACCATAATAATAGTATATTTAAAGATTTAGAGGCCATATTATGGCAAATGTTAAATCTTTGATTTCAGATAGTTAAAAAACATCAACATCTCAACAAGAGCCGTTGCTTTGATATTTAAAGGAAATGCTCGTATTAGGTTCAAAAATAGATCAAGTAGTTCAATGCAATATATTCCGTGCTTTTGCAAGAGCAATGGATTTTAAAGCTCGAGAACCTGTATGCGTTTAATGTATACATTGTCTTGAAATTAATTGTAAAAGTAGTATGCATTAATGAAATTAGATTTTTTATATTGCAAATTAAAATAAAAATTATCACATACCGAGGAGTTAAAGTATATGAGGCCAAAAGAAGTACTTTGCCAATGGGTTGACGCATTTAATAATGCAGATATAGAAACCATCTCAGAATTATATGATGATAATGCAATAAACCATCAGGTTGCCAATGAGCCAGTTGTTGGGAAAGAGGCTATAAAGAAAATGTTTGAACAAGATTTTTCTTACGCACAAATGGTTTGTATCGTTGAAAACATTTTCGAAGATGGGCAATGGGCAATTTTAGAGTGGCGTGACCCATTCGGTTTGAGAGGTTGCGGTTTTTTTCAAATAGTAAATAATAAAATTTTATTTCAAAGAGGCTACTGGGATAAGCTATCTTTCTTGAAATTGCGCAATTTACCTATTGAATAAAATAAATATTTACCCTATGTGAATAGTTTGCAAATTTCTTAAAATTTTCGTTAAGGGAAGTGTAATAACTTCCCTTTATAAATTGTTATAATATCAACTCTGTATTAAAACATAGCCTAATTTTAAGTGGGACGAGATTGCTGGCTGGGTTATGGCATTGATTATCGCGAGCTGCGCGCCTGCGACTATGGTGCCCCAACGATAACTGACCAAATTCCGAACCGGAGCTACCGGGCAGCAAGTAACGGATCCGTTGCCGACGGTAACCGTAGGGACATCAAAACGCCCGGCGGGAATGGTCATGCGTGGGGGATTGTCGAGGCAGATTTTTCTTCCCCAAAATCAATCTTTATCCTTAAGACACCCTTTTACACTGTGCAATTATTGATGAAATAGCTTCATACATATCCTTGTTATGGCGGGCATAATAAAAACTTACGGTGCTTTGCTTTCCGCTAAAATCTGCTATATCAACCCATGCTACGGTGTTTCCTCCTGCGTCCAGAATGTTATATCTATAGGAACCGTCTGGCAGCGAGTCATCCTGTTGCATCAATAAGTCGTTGTTCACCGCTGCGGATTGTAAGCATGACGCGACTTCATTTTTATAACCATTAAAATAACTCGTGCGTAATTCTGGATGTATCCCGACAAGGCCGGGGTCCACACAGCCGGTCAGGGTGATAAATATAAATGCTAATAATGATATCTTCATTGGGAATAAACTCCTGATATGAGGCTTTAGGGTAAGCCGCAAAAAATAACTATGCAAATGTTTACCTTTAGTATCTTGATATTATCAATTGTTGTAATTGTGTTATTTAAAAAAGCAAATTTAAATAACATCCGTGGTTGTCAATTTTTATATTTGTTATGTTTATCATCCATTGAATAAAAATATATGGGGCAGGTCACAATCAATGATGATTTTTACTTAGTCAGATACTGATTTCCATGCTTATAATTTAACTGGTGAGTTCCGTAATTCAATGGCTAATACATTTTGTTACAAAAGCAGGCAGTCATCTCATGCTTTATAATAAAATATCAAACGTCCCTCTTTTCTTATTTAAATGTTCTGTGTGATGTGCGCCCACATCAAAATGTGAGTTTTTATAAGATTTAAGCTAAAGGGATGAAATAAGCGATAAATGTATTGTAAATAGCAAGAGTGTGACTTAACCTTGCTGTGTTGTCATGTTAGTACCTGTTCTTAAGTTTTTAGCGTGAGGGATTATAATGTTCTCCAGGAAAATTAAAATTTTTAGTCTGTTTCTATCTTTAATGGCCGCCGGACAGGCGATTTCCGCCGTTAAGTCCCCAGACGTCACTATCTATGCGCAGAAAGAGGGGGCCGGAAGTGTATGGAACAGCGTGACGGGGAAAGCTGAGCATTTGCTATCATATCAGGTTACGGTTAACAACAACTCCAGTGAACCTTTGGTTCCTGGTAAAGATAATAAAATGTGTTTTTACCTCGATGATAATATGGGGAAAACCTTAATGGGGCATGGGATACAGTTAGAACTTTTATCCCCATATAAGCCAGGAGAGTCCCGCACTGGCGTCATTTACTTTTCCAGTACTGAACCCGATATGCTGTCATTACCTTATGTCAAACTTGGTTTAGGTTCCCGGTGTAAATAACTCTTTTTTAGGATTATTAATGTCGGATAAACAGGTCAGGGGATTTACCTTTAGCGGCCTGTTTTTCTTTAATATAAATAATTAAAGCAAAACAGATTGCTCTCCCTTTTTTATCCTTTCTTTTCCTCGTCAGCAAAGTATAAGCATGCGGCGGGCTTCCGGGTTAACCGACTGGATTAAGCAGATAGTGGACCAGGGCTGCCGGTGATTCGTTGAGCAGGGCGGTTTAACGCGAGAAAACGGCCAGCGCTTGCGCGAGGCGGTGCTGTCTCGCGGCAACAGGACTGATCTGATTTAGCTGAGCGTTATCGCCAGCGACGCGGGCAGGATCCGGATATTGAGTGGTGCCGGAAAACCGCGGGCTGAGGTTCGTCAAGCGCTTTGTCGATTCATCGAGAACCGGGTGCCAGAGCCCGGTTTTTGTTTGTTTTCTTCTCCAGCGTCATCCCTTAAACGCATCAATATTGGCCTGGAGATTCTGTTGGGGGGGCTAAAATGCATGCGCATTCGATTTAACCTTAGCAATAAACTTCTCTGTAAGGGACAGCCCTTCGATGATTTCCTTATCTACTACAGCAATTCCATACTGGATGATTAACTCAAGTAGCCCTTCATAGCTCTGTATGAGCTCCTGAAGGCTGTTGAGCGTTTTGCGATCGGAAACTGAGGGGCTCCGGGAATTCGCAGTCGTTTGATTAACAATCCACTCAAGGTTGGCTTTAATTATTTCTATGTCATTGTAACTATACATATTTCATGGGCTTAAATCCTCATTTCAAGATTTTTTTGAGAAAACGTGTTTCTGCCTTCACAGAATGAAGCTGTTGAATAACATTCAAAAACGCTATTACTGAAGGTGTCGATGGCCTGGTCAGACTGGGGGTGAGCTGCAGAAGCGGTTCCTGTTGAATAGCGCTGCTACTGGCATATCCCGTGAAGAAGGGCGCGATGCGCATTATCTTAATTATGCAACGGTTCGCCGATATATCAAGAAATGCACGGTACAAACTGCGGAAAAGTCATTTTCCCTGCGGGATCAGTTTGCTCACCTGCGAACCGTATGCAAGAGCTGCAGGTGAGCAATTTGCTATGAAGGCAGAACCATAGCGACAAAATTTTATCGTCGCACTGCTGGCAAAACCAACAAACAGTTTATCGCCGGGAACATTTTAGGACTTACCTTACTCGTTACATCAATATGTTACGACAGTGAGGTAAATTGATAGACGGAACCTATATTGATATGTCGCCGGGTTAAATCTACTGTATGTATAAACAGTATTTATGTGAGCGGATACTTACAATGATTTTTTACACCCCAGCAGAGCTGCGAGAAGTCCTTTCACTTCCGCTATACAGTTGTCTCGTTCAATGTGGTTTTCCGAGCCCCGCTCAGGATTATGTTGAACAACGAATCGACCTGAACGAACTGTTAGTCAATCACCCCTCAGCGACGTATTTTGTCAAAGCTGCGGGCGATAGCATGAAGGATGCGGGCATTGGTGAGGGGGATCTTCTGGTCGTGGATAGCTCAAGAACTGCAGTCCATGGCGATATCGTGATTGCCGCGGTGGACGGGGAGTTCACCGTTAAGAAGCTGCAGCTTCATCCACGGGTTCAGCTCAATCCGATGAATATCGCTTATACCCCCATCGTCGTGGGTAGCGAGGACACGCTGGATGTATTCGGTGTGGTGACGTATATCATCAAAGCGGCTGGCTGAGATGTTCGCCCTGTGTGACGTGAACTCATTTTATGCCAGCTGTGAGACGGTGTTCAGACCCGATTTAAAAGGGCGGCCGGTGGTTGTCCTTTCCAATAACGATGGCTGTGTGATTGCGCGCAGCGTAGAAGCTAAAGCCGCCGGGATAACGATGGGAGAACCGTTTTTCAAACAAAAGGATCTTTTCAGACGGGCTGGCGTAGTTTGCTTCAGCAGCAATTACGAGCTTTACGCGGATATGTCCAACCGCGTGATGACAACGCTTGAGGAGATGTTGCCGCGGGTAGAGATTTACAGCATTGATGAGGCTTTTTGCGATCTAACGGGGGTGCGAAACTGCCGTGACCTGACGGAGTTTGGTAAAGAGATCCGCGCTACGGTTCTTAAGCGTACGCATCTGACCGTTGGCGTTGGCATTGCCCAAACGAAAACCCTTGCTAAGCTCGCCAATCATGCGGCTAAAAAATGGCAAAGGCAGACGGGCGGCGTGGTTGATTTGTCGAACGTTGAGCGTCAGCGCCGGCTGTTGGCCCTGGTTCCCGTGGAGGATGTCTGGGGCGTTGGCAGACGCATCAGTAAGAAACTGAATACGATGGGCATCAAAACGGCTCTGGATCTCTCAGAGCAGAGCGCATGGGTTATCCGAAAACACTTTAATGTCGTACTGGAGCGAACGGTAAGAGAACTTCGCGGCGAGCCCTGCCTTGAACTGGAAGAATTCCCGCCGGCAAAGCAGGAGATCGTCTGCAGCCGATCTTTCGGCGAACGCGTCACCGAGTATGAGCAGGTGCGTCAGGCGATCTGCTGCTATGCCGCCCGCGCGGCTGAAAAGCTGCGCGGTGAGCATCAGTACTGCCGCTTTATTTCGACGTTCGTGAAGACTTCCCCCTTTGCACTGAATGAGCCTTACTATGGCAACAGCGCCCAGGTGATGCTTCTCATCCCCACGCAGGATTCCCGCGACATTATCCATGCGGCGGTAAAGTGCCTGGATAAAATCTGGCGCGATGGCCACCGCTATCAGAAAGCTGGCGTCATGCTCGGCGACTTTTTTAGCCAGGGCGTCGCGCAGTTAAACCTGTTTGATGACAACGCCCCGCGGCATAACAGCGGCAAGCTTATGGAAGTGCTCGATCATCTCAACTCGCAAGAGGGAAGAGGCACCCTTTATTTTGCCGGGCAGGGTATTCAGACCGCATGGCAAATGAAAAGAGAGATGCTTTCGCCGCGTTACACCACGAGATACAGCGATTTGCTTCAGGTCAGGTGATAGGGAGAACGCCGCAGATCTATACCATTCCGTTCTTAGCAAGTTGCCTGTTTGAGCTCGCAGCTCGGATAACACGCCAATATCAGCGCAGGGTTCAGGTTGATTCCTGCCCCAGGGTTCCGCGAAAATTGCAGTAATAACCAATAGAGGCGGTGAGACAAAGCATATAACCGAATGATTCACTGCCTTCCTCAACGACATTTTTTACAACCCGAACGTAACCGTCATCGAGTATGGCCTGCCATAAACCTTGCATACCGAAGAGTCGGGAGAAGACCAGAATAGCCAGCAGCCCGCTGATTAACATGCCGTACCCGGGCGTACGGGTATATTGTGTAAGCTGTTCCATGGTCTGACGATAATGAATAAGTGGATTAATTAAGGCTGCCAGAGCGGCAATCAGCGCAAACCACACCCAACTCCCGTGAGAAATAAGATCAAAAAGGGCGTCCAGTTCACGAATTAGCATGGCAAGGAAAAAACCGCCAATAAGAATATTGCAGTAGCGCATGGATTTATACTGCTTCGCCAGCAGAAAATGAATAACAACGATGGTAGCTAACACCAACTCCTGAACAATTTCAGTGAGTGACAATTCCGAAATATTATAATCCCAATAATGTATATCGACCCACAGGCAAAGTACCACAAATGCGCAGGTACAAGCCGCGCCAAGGAAGAAGAAAAAGCTTTTAAGTACAGTCATTAACATCACCAATTTTGATTATGGCGAATATGATAGGTGACGTTAATGTAAATTCTGTTCACTTTGTGCTGTATAATAACCCTTCTTTAACACATGATGCGGATTAGCTTATTCTGGGTGATATATTTTACGAACATGGAACGATCGCGCCTGTAAGAGGTATATGCAGATTGTGCTTAGCTGAGCGCTTGTATCAATTCCGGTCCCTGGTTTTTCACATTACCTACCGCTCGCGATACCGGGTGCCAGGCGAAATGGTCTGCGCAAACCGCCCCGTCGGCAATAATCTCTTCCGCTTCTTTCCCACCGACATCCTGGCGCATCCATTCTCTCGCAGCTTCAGGTTCCAGCACTAACGGGCGGCGGTCGTGAATATCGACAAGGCCTCGATCGGCGGCGGACGTGACGATAAGAAACCCTTCCGCTTCATCGCCGCGTTCGAAAGGTACGCTGCCGATCGCCGCCATGAATAGAGGCTTACCGTCTTTACGATGGATGAAGTAGGGTTGTTTTTTATCACCTTCACGCTTCCACTCGAACCAACCGTCGGCAAAGCAAATCGCCCGGCCATGCTGCCATAGCGGTTTAAACATTCTGCTGGTGGCCGCGGTTTCGGCACGAGCGTTAATAAGCGCGGGTTTGTCCCACCACCCGGGGGCATAGCCCCAGTGTACCGGATCGAGGTGCAGCCGTTCGTTACGTTCGCTGAGCAACAGAACTTTGGTACCGGGCGCCACGTTATAGCGTCCTACAGGCTGCGGATCATAAGCAATGTCGCGCTCGGCTTCTTCAGCCAGATAGGTCAGATATTCTTCCCTGGTTTGTGATTGAGCAAAACGTCCGCACATAGCCACCTCTAATCGGATATCAGATTTTAAGTATAGGTCAGTATGCTTCTCCTCTATTTTCAACGGCGCCGTGGCTGCAATCGCGGCGGACCTGGCCCTCTCGACGTTCGTTGAGCAGGGCCCGGTTTATGGCGCAAATATCCGCTACTCAATCCCTTTCAAAAATTAAAACCTGAGAAAGTTCTGAATAAATTAGTGTCTATATTTCAGTATCCTGCGCGCTTTTATCTGATTGCAGTGATAAATGTTGTGAGCGTAGCCGAGAGCCCAAAAGCGATGGCAAAATCCATTTAACGTCCACGCCTGAGATAATGTTTATCCTATTATTTAACTAACTGATTAAAATCAATATATCTGGATTATTTATTACGTTAGGATGACCTTACAACTAACGGGGATAAATAATGAAAAAACTACTCTTAATTGCTGTTGTTATTGGGTCTTTAACAGGATGTGCCAGCGTTCCACCTCTGAATTTTTCTACACCTGGCGTTGGCGTTAGCCAGAAGAAAATTGATGCACAGCTAAAATCACTCACGGTTTCGCTTGCGCGTCCCGATGAGCAGAAAGGCGATATCGTCGCGGGGATGGAAACCATTACCCCCATTTGGCGAGACTCGTTACAAGAGGCGCTCGATAGAATGGCGATCTTTAAAGATAACTCTGCTAATACGGTGAGCCTTAACGTGAAAGTCTTAGCGATTGACGTTCCGAGCTTTGGCATGGCCATGACAACGAAAGCCGTTGCGCGTTATGAGGTAATTAACCGCTCTAATGGCGATATTATTTATACGCAAGATATCGAATCTACTGGAACTGTGCCTGCATCCTATGCCTTCGTGGGCGTTGTTCGCGCCCGTGAATCAATAAACCGCGCGGTACAAAACAATATTACGCAGTTCTTACAAGCGTTAGAAAGCATCGAACTCTCCCGCCCGATGTTCCCTTCGAAGGTAGATAAATGAGACGGGTCGCTTTAGTCACGATGCTCACGTTGTTAGGGGGGTGTGCGCAGGATATTTCCCCGAATAGCTATTCCGTGGGTTCGGTAGGCATGGTGAATCGCTCTATTGCCGGCACTATCATTAGCGCGCGACCGGTCGATATTCGCGGCACATCCGCTTTGGGCGGTGCTGCGGGTACGGCCGCGGGAGCGGCTGCAGGGTCTGCAATTGGAGGAGGCACTCGCGCGAATATTGTCGGCGCTATTGGCGGGGCGGTTGTCGGGGGGCTAACCGGCGCAGCGCTTGAAGCTTCTGCGACAAAACAGACGGGGATGGAATATGTTATCGAAACGGAAAACGGTAATCTGATGACCGTTGTGCAAGGTAATACCCCCTTGTTTGTCGAAGGTAATAAGATACTCGTACTATACGGCAGTCCTTCACGTATCATTGCCGATCCTCGGCATTGATACAGCAATGAACGCCGGGCGTAGAGCCTGATAGCTGCCAGTTAAGCGTATTGAAGGTAGCCGCAACCTGCGCGTTGCGGCTGTTTTTTGCGGCTTACAGAAGAGCCAAACCTGCGCCACTGTCCCGGTACCCGGCTGCACAACACCAGTTCGGGAAACGTCAGGCTGCATGGGCAGGCGGGCGGCAGAAAGTGAGCTCTGCCCCGGCTTTCTTCACCGAAGGATCTTACACCTTAAGCAGTTTCACCGTGGCGTCGATGTCTATCTCATCTTCCGTGAAGATGAGCGTGGTGCCCTGGAAGGTGGTGATGGCCAGCTTTTTGACCGAGCGCATTTCCCCGGGCTTAGCGGCTGATTTTGGCCTGATATTTCCCATCAGCAGGCCCACGGAGAGGACCGCGTTCTCTTTATCAATACGGGCGTCGGCAGGCTCCTCCTCGTTATAAACCAGGTAAGATTTTATCGACGTGAGCTTAATCCGCTCGCCTGCGATATAGATATATTTGCTTTCCGGGAGGACCTTCACGGCGTACGCTGACAAACCCTTGTTATTGGTTGTGGGTTCAAAAGTGACCGCCGCATCCTTTTTAATCAGCTCAGGGTTGGCAACCTTAATCACATGAAAGTAGCGATTATCGCCGTTTTCATCTTTGATAAATCCAAAACCTTTATCTTTAAACCACGTTGTGATCGTTCCGTTCATCGCCATTACCGCCTGGTTAATCGTTTATCTACTCAATTTTTTGCCGCGCGCAGTGTAAAGCACATTGCCCGCGCAGACTACGTCTAAATCTTTTGCCTGAGCGGGCTTACGCGGTTTACCACATCAAATCATCAGGTACTTTAAAATCAGCATACGGATCGTCTTCATCCTGCTCTTCCGCGCTGAGCGCGCTGTTTAAGACAATGCTGCTGGCGTCGCGCTGGGCGATTTTATCGGCTACGCTTGCCGGGATAATCGCGTATTTGCTTTCGCCGTCGCTATCACCCGCCAGGCGCGCAATGGCGAGGCGACCGCTTATCAGCTGTGCCTGGGTCAGTTTATCCACGGCGATTTTTTTAATGAAATTGTTATCCGTGAAATTAAAATCAATATTGCCTTTAGAAATATCGATTTTATTCATCTCGATGAGCTGTTTGACCTGCGCTTTATATTCTTTCGATAACGCTGCCTGCTTTTGCTGCTCGCTAAGCTGTTTATCCCGCTCCAGCTGCGCTTTCTTATTCTCTTCCACCGCCTCTCTGGCCTCGCGCGCCTGAACGCGTGACTTTTTCGCCGTTCTTTGAACCTTGGCCATCTTTTTGCTGGTCACTAAGCCGGCTTTTAGCATCTGCTCTTGTAAGGTGAGTTTTGTCATCTCGTTTCTGAATCCGCTGAATAATTTGTGGGATTATACCTGTAATTTTAGCGGATGTGTCAGCGTGCAGGGTAGGACCTGGGGATAGAAGCAGAAACGGCAGCAAAAAAGGGCGTCGACGCAAAAAAGTGAAATGAATAAAAAATCACACAGTGGCGATTTTATTTGCTATAAATTCATTTTTATTGATTTTATATGGAGTCTGTCGATGATTGTCAGAACCTGGCATGGTTGTGTTCCCGTTGAGTTTGGCGATGCGTTTGCGGGGCATTTGCAGGCAACCGGAGTGCAGCATTCGCGGAGCATTGCCGGCAACGCGGGCGCCTTCGTCAGGCGGGAAACGCAGGGGGAGTGGGAACACTTCTTTCTGGCGACCTACTGGAACGATCTGGATGCTATCATCGCTTTTGCCGGTGAAGAGTACCATGTCGCCGTCACCTATGCCGATGATGAGCAATTCCAGCTGCTGTCCGATCCGTACGTTTTCCAGTTTGAGGTGGCTGCGGTGGTGGGAATTTAAGGGCGCTTTAAGGATTTCTTGCAGCAATACCCCACGTTCAGGCTCTCAACGCTTCTGATGGCTGACAAACCGCATAGGGGAGAAATAGCCCGGTAGCGGCAAGCGCCTTACCGGGCCGGTGAAGAGTGCGTAACCTGATGACACTCCGGTGTTTCTCAGCCATTGGCGGGCTGGAATAGGGGAAAAGGTGTAAAATCGGCTTGCCATCAGTTTTCAGGCCCGCAGGCTGGAGAATTACTTCCGTCCTGCCAACAGACCAATGACCAGACCGATAGCGCCGGCGGCCAGCAGTCCGGTTAACGGATTTTCCCTGACGCGCTCGGAGACCTCTGAAACGGCATCCGAAGCCTGAGCGGCGTATTTACGGGCCGCGCCTTTTAGCTGATGTTTCGGCGAATCTACCGCATCACCAAACTGCTGCTGGGCTTCCCCGGCAAATTCATTGACTTTATTGCCCACTTTATCGGCCAGATTCTGCGCGTCGTTTTCATACTCTTGTGATGACATGAGACTCTCCTTTCGTTTGACTTATTTAAGTCTAGTGGCTAACAGGCGAAGTACCAATGTTCGGGCCGCGGCGAGCGTCACTCCAGGAATTTTCCCTGGCGTGAGCGCTTACACGCTACCGTGTTTTTGCAGTACGCCTTTATCGTCGAAGGTAAACAAAATTGATTGCCCTAATCCGTTCTGGCAAACGACGCCATCGGCATGAGTTTTATCGGTGATCCCCTGACAGGCCATATTGCTGACATAAGGACGAATCTGGCATTTGAGGGTTTTACCATCCTCAATAATCAGCTGCTTCGATTTGCTAATCGCTTCTGGCGCGGGAGTCGGGCAGGTACCTTCGCCCCAGTTAACGCCGTGATGTTTATCGAACGCCGAGCAGCCCTGTAATAGCCCCGCGCCAGCCAGAAGAAGTATCAGAGGGAGTTTTGTCATTGTATAATCCTGATGGTTATTTTCGTTTTCAGTATAGAGCGGTGCTCCTGCAAAAAACTTCGCCAGAATTGGTAGTATTCCTGTTATTTCAATTGATTGAGATAATTCTTAGATATAAGATCCCTCGGGCGCTGGGGCTGGAAACGTCGCAATTCATAAATAAGAACTATTGATGTTCACAATTCCTCTTTTTTCCTTCATCATTTGTCAGCTTTTACTACTAATAATCAGCGCTTAGCTCAGCATGAGAAATACATTTTTTACTCAAGGCCGGTATGAACTATAAGAAAGTACTGAAGAATACGTTACTGCTTGCTCCCGTGGCGCTCCTGAGTCTGCAAATGCCCGCCTGGGGCGCAGATGTGACGAAAACGGCGACCTGCCAGAAGGCGCCGCCTGCGGTGGACAAAGAAGGCGTGCCGTTACCGCCCGTTGTTGGTAAAGAGGGCGCGCGTCCGGCTTCCCCGAAAGGCTCGTCCGGCCAGGGCGGCGCAGCGGCCAACTGTCAGCCAGCGGCCATCGAAAATTAATCATTGACCTCAACCCGGGAGAGACATGGTGCACCCGTTAATTAAGGTGATGCTGGTTGGAGGGAAAGGCGACGGCCTGATGGTCAGCGTTGCCGATAACGCGACGGAGATTTCCGTGACGCCTGCGCAGTATGGCGCGAAATCCGGTCAGCCGCTGAGCTACAGAATCGTATCGCAGACCATTGATGATGAACGCTATTTTTTCGGCGTTTTCAACGAGAGCCATGAGGATACGGAAAAACTCAAAAGAGTCGCGCTAACTCGCGGCATGAAAAAACTCTTCGGCTAAGCCGGTTCCGGGCGATCGCTTGTCGTCCGGTCTCCTCATATTTCGTTTTCCTTTTGCCTCCGATACAGTAGAGCAAAACGCTTCTATCAGTTTCGGGAATTTATGATTAACCATATCCGGATAAAAAATTTCAGATCGGTCAGGGATATTGAGCTGGAACTCGGCGCGCTGAATATCGTCTTTGGCCCCAACGGCTGCGGCAAATCCAACATTTATAAAGCCATCCATCTGTTAACCGCCTGCGCCGATGGAAAGTTCTCCGGTTATATCAGCGATGAAGGCGGCCTGGAGAACATTATGTGGTCCGGGCCGAGCGCGCCGAACGATCGCTTTCCGCGGCGGCTGCAGATTGCCTGCCTGACCGATGAGTTTGACTACCAGCTGCAGGTAGGTTTCCCGGAAAAACTGCCGTATCCGACTCAGTTCCAGCTGGATCCTATCGTTAAAGAGGAGTCTATCTGGCTGGCAGGATTTTCCCGACGCCCTTCATCGCGCGTGCTGGAACGCAAAAACCAGGCGGCGTTCCTGGTTGACGTCAATGGTGAAAAAAGCACTTTTACCGACGCGATTTATGAGAATGAATCGATTTTTGGCCAACTGGGCGAGCCGCACCGCTTTCCTGAAGTCTCCAGGGTCAGGGAAACCATGCGCCACTGGCGCTTTTATCACGAATTCAATATAGGCAGACTCTCGCCGTTGCGTCATCCGACGGTAGGTTACCGCTCGCCGGTGCTGGACAGCGATGGGCACAACCTTGCCGCCGCTTTTCAGACCATCGTGGAAATCGGCGCCGAAGAGCTGCTGCATGAGATCCTCGGCGAAGCGTTCCCGGAGTGTACATTTTACTGTGAAAATGAGAATTCGCGTTTCTCGATAAAGATGCGCCGCAATGGCGTCTGGCGACCTTTACTGGCGGCGGAAATGTCCGATGGCACGCTGCGTTTCCTGTGCCTGGCGGTGGCGCTGTTGAGCCCGCGTCCGCCGGCATTTCTGGCTATTAACGAGCCGGAAAACAGCCTGCATCGTCAAATGTTCCCCGCGCTGGCCCGGCTGATTGTCGAAGCTTCCCGCTATAGCCAAATCTGGCTAACCAGCCACTCCGCGGAGCTGGCTGAGCTGGTTTCATCCATGGCGGAAGCCCGGATTTACGGGCTGGAAAATAGCGATGGGGAAACGCGGATCGCCAGCTAGCGGCAACTGACTTATTCGGTGTATTAACGGTGTATTGCCGAAGCGCCGCCGGAGGGTTTCCGGCGGCCTGATGTTATGCCGCGGCCGGGAGCAGGGTTTTGCTGCCTTTCAGGGTGAACAGCGAGATGAGGGTAAAGCTCAGGGTAATACAGCCCAGGATCAGATAGGCCTGATGGAAGCCGACGGTATCATACATCCGTCCTACCCACGCCGAGAGCACAACGCCTGACAGCTGTTTTGATAAATTGAAACCGATCAGGAACAGGGTCGCCGAGAGCTTCGGGTTAAATGCCGAAGAGATATATTTAAAGGTGCCGACCAGCAGGAACGGGATCTCGAACATATGCAGCATTTTTAAAATGATCACTTCCACCGCCGAGTTAGCGAAAGACGATCCTAAAATGCGTACTGACATAATCATCCCGGCAATTAGCAGGGCGTTTTTAGCGCCAATCCGGTTAATAATCGCCGGGGCGCAGAACATGATTAGCGCGTTAAGTAATTCCCCACCGGTGGTGACGAAGCCGAATACTTCAGTGCCGCGCTGGGGGCTGGAGAAAAAGCCCTTAAAGAAGTTGGCGAACTGCTGGTCAAAAACGTCATAGACGCTGGCGACGCCAACGACATAAATAATAAAGCCCCAGAAGCGCGGCATCCGCAAAAGCTCTGCGGCGGTGCGCATGGAGAAAGCCTGACGGTTGGCGCCCAGGGCATCGATAACCTCGGCGCTGTTGCTGCTCTCCGGCTTTGATACCCACAGCAGTACGCCGAGGATCAGAGCGAAACCGGAGGCGATCCAGAACGTAATGTTCGGGTCGATACTAAATAAAATGCCGGTGATTGACGCGCACAGCGCCCAGCCGACGCAGCCGGAGACGCGGACTTTACCGTATTCAAAACGGTTGGCGCGGCTGACGCGTTCAATATAGGCTTCTACCGCCCCGGAGCCGCTGGAAAAGACGATCCCCAGATAAATCCCGCCCACCAGCGCGCCCGCGATGATATTCATCTGCAGCAGCGGCGAAAAGACGAAAATAAAAAAGGGCGCAAACAGGATTAACAAAATCGTAATCGTCCACAGCAGATGCTTGCGCAGACCGAGCTTATCCGAAATCAGGCCAAAAACCGGCTGGAAGATTATCGCGAATAGCGAAATAGAGGAGAAGACGATCCCCGTCTCGGTTTTGGTTAAATGGTTAACTTCCGCCAGCCACACCGGGAAAAAGGGAAAATAGGCTGACATGATGAAATAGTAGAAGAAAAAGAACAGCATGAAATATATAAAATTATGCCGTTCTCGTGGCGCCAGTTCAGAGAGTTTCATTGTGAATATTCCATATTATTATGCCTGTAAGGTTGGGGGCTTGCGCCCCCGATTATTATTGGAAGTGAATCGTTAACTGATATTGCCATTGTGTCTCAAGCAGCAGCCATTGCTGTAGTACGCTGGGCGTCCAGGAGTCATCGCCGCCGATGCCCATGTGCTGAGCGTCGAGGGTGATCCAGACGCCGTTTTCCGGCTTCATCCAGTGCCAGTGATCGGTCTCCATTAACTGCGTGGTGCCATAGGGTTGTACGGAGAAGTGGAAGTTGCCTCCCACGTGCCAGCGCCCCCAGTCCAGCGTTTTGCTGTCGCAGCGCAGGCCGTTTTCCGTCGGGAAAATGTACGGCGTGGTCATCTCCTCCAGCGGCAGCTGCCAGCGGGAGAAGCAGGCGCTGGTGCGGCGGTCCGGATAGTTCTCATGCGGACCGTAGCCGAGCCAGGATACCGGTTGGTGCTGGTCCGGAACCTGGAAATTCAGCCCGATGCGCGGCAGCGGCGGCAGGGTGCCGGCACGTTCGCCATCGACTGCCAGATGCAGCTTGCCTTCGCTATCAAATGTCATCCGCCAGTGGCTGACAATCACCGCTTCGTCGCCGCGCAGATAGTGCCAGCGGCTATCGATAACCACTTCATGGGCCAGGCGCTGAGCGTCGCACTGGACGCAGCGGGCGCTGAGCTCGTAAAGTCCGGCGCTTTTCCAGCGCTCTACCCAGGCGTTAGGGTCAATACGCTCCACTTCGCTGACGCCAATGTCGTTATCCAGCGGTGCGCGCACAAACTGGTCGCGCAGCGGGGTCAGCAGCTGTTCCACGCCGTCCACCTGCCAGTGGGTTAACAGACCGCTTTGCCGATCGATGGTCCATTGCTGCGAGCCGCTGCGGACAATCCAGGCCGCGTCGCTGCTCTCCAGCGCTGGCGCGCTACCGGCAGACCGAGGGCCGCGTAGCGCCAGCGGCGCGGCGAGCGGGAACTGCTGCCACGCAACGCGATGCCCGGCGTCGGACCAGACGGTGGCCTGGGGCTGGACCACCTCCAGCGTCAACCACACCTCTTCCGCGCCGGCGGGCAGCGTCAGCGCATCGCACAACGTCAGCTCACTCTGGCCCTCCGGGCAAAGCGCCAGCTTCACGCTACCCTCAGCAAAAGTTTCACCCGCGGCCTGAACCTGCCAGCGCAGCTCTTCGTTATCGGTGGCGCGGAACAGATATTCGCTGCTGAGGCGGATACGCAGCGGGGATTGCGCGAGCAGCGAAAACTGGAAGTACTGCTGCGCATGTTTGGCCTCGATTAAGGAAGGATGCGCGCGGCGGTCGGGGAACACCAGACCGTTCATGCAGAACTGGCGATCGTTCGGTTTATCGCCAAAATCACCGCCGTAGGCCCAGCCAACGCTGCCGTCGTCGAAGGTTTTACTGATGGCCTGATCCGCCCAGTCCCAGATAAACCCGCCCTGCAGGCGAGGATAGTCGCGAAATGCCTGCCAGTAATCAGCAAAGTTGCCGAGGCTGTTACCCATCGCATGGGCGTATTCGCAGAGGATCAGCGGGCGTTGTTCCCCAGGCAGACTGATCCACTTTTTGATTCCCCATTTCGGCACCGTCGGAATCGGCTGGTCGCGGTCAACGCGGGCGTACATCGGGCAGATAATATCGGTGGTGGTGCTGTCGGCGCCGCCGCCTTCGTACTGTACCGGGCGGGAGGGATCGTTGCGTTTCAGCCAGTGATACATCGCTTCATGGTTACCGCCGCCGCCGGACTCATTCCCCAGTGACCAGATAATAATGGACGGATGGTTGCGGTTGCTTTGCAGCATTCGACTGACGCGGGCGCTGAAGGCCGGTAGCCAGGCCGGATCGTCGGATATTCGATTCATCGGCACCATGCCGTGGGTTTCTATATTGGCCTCATCAACGACGTACAGGCCGTAGCGGTTGCACAGCTCGTACCAGCGTGGGGTGTTTGGATAATGCGAGCAGCGTACGGCGTTAAAGTTGTTCTGCTTCATCAACAGAATGTCCTGCACCATATCCTCTTCGGTAACGACCTGGCCGCGCTGGTGGTGATGCTCGTGACGGTTGACGCCGCGAATCAGCAGCGGTTTGCCGTTCAACAGCAGCAGGCCGTTTTTGATTTCAACGCGGCGGAAACCGATATCCCAGGCTTCGGCCTCGATCGGTTCATCGCCGCGCCACAGCGACACGACCGCCCGATAGCAGTCTGGCGTTTCCGCGCTCCATAGCGCCGGACGTTCTACCGGCAGACGAATGGCCGCGCGCTCCGCATAGTTTCCGCGCTCATCGATAATCGGCGAACCGGGCGACTGCTGGTGGCTGGCGACCAGGCGATCGTCATCCCACAGTTCGACTTTCACCGTCAGCTCCTCCAGCAGCGCGACCGGTGCGGCGACGCTTAAGTTCACCAGCAGTTCGGCATCGCGGTAGAGGGCATCCAGCTGCGGCGTAAGCTGGACGTCGCAGAGGTGCAGCGTCGGTTTATTCAGCAGCCAGACCGAACGGAAGATACCGCTCATGCGCCACATATCCTGATCCTCAAGCCAGGTTCCCGCGCTCCAGCGCATCACCATCACGCAGATACGGTTATCGCCCGGCTGAAGATAGGGGGAGAGATCGAAGGCCGCTGGCAGGCGACTATCCTGCGAATAACCGACCCATTCGCCGTTGCACCACAGATGAAACGCGGAGTTGACGCCATCGAAGATAATCTGCGTCTGGCCGTCGGCCCGCCAGCTCTCATCAACGCGAAAGGTCAATGAGTAGCAACCGGTCGGGTTCTCTTGCGGAACGCGCGGCGGGGTGGTGTCGATAGGGTAGCGAACGTTGGTATAGATGGGCGCATCGTAGCCCTGCATTTGCCAGTTTGAGGGTACCGGCGTACTGCGGCTGTCCGGCAGATCGTCTTCCAGCCAGCGGGCATCCACGTCAAACGGGCTGCGGGCCCAGGAGAATTGCCACTGGCCGTCAAGCCGACGGCGGAACGCGGAGGGCTGGTTTTTCCGCGCCGCGTCGGTATCGCGCCAGCTGGCGAAAGTCGGGTGGGCCGGTAAACGGTTGAGATGGGTAATGGTCTGGTTCTGCCAGTCCTCGCGGGCGAGAATCTGATGGAACGTGGCTCCTGCGGCGGAAATAGAGTGGTGTTGTTGCATACGCATTCCTGACGGATAAGTGATAAAAATGTCGTTCGCTAGACAATATGATTTTGTTATCAGTTATTTTCGCTATGGCCGCAATATTGGCGAAAATGAAACCCACTGGCGATCACGAAAAGCTGGGAAAACAGCTGATTTTTGTCGTCTTTTAAACATAAAATGTTAGCGGACGACATTGAGGTTTTGATTCAGAAGGAGTGCACTATGCAGCGTCGCCTGGCAACGCTTGACGATGTGGCCCGTGAGGCCGGCGTTTCTCAGCAAACGGTCTCCCGGGTGCTGAATAATCCTGGGGTGGTGTCCGAACGAACCCGCGAAAAAGTGATCCGCGCGATGCAGACGCTGCGCTATGTACCAAACCGCTCCGCGCAGCTGCTGGCGGGTAAGTCCGCGCCGTCGATTGGGCTGATTACCGCCTCGCTGACGCTGCACGCGCCTTCGCAAATCGCCGCGGCGGTGAAAAGCTATGCTGGTTTGCATCAGCTTGAGGTCTCAATTGCGATGCCGGTGCAGGTCGATTACGCGTCTCTGCAGGCGCGACTCAATGAGTTTCGCGCCCAGCATATTCGCGGAGCGATTATCAGCCTGCCGCTGGAAAGTAGTCTTGCGGAGCGTCTGGTGGCGGAGAATCCAGATATAGCCTGCATGTTTCTCGATGTTTCGCCGGAGGCCGACGTTTGCGGCGTGCGTTTCGATCATCGTGATGGATGTGGCGCCTGCGTGCGGCATTTGTGGGACGCCGGACACCGCGAGTTCGGACTGCTTGCCGGGCCGGAAAGCTCGATCTCCGCGCGAATGCGGCTCAGCAGCTGGCGCGAGGCGCTGCACCGCCTGGGCGTCAGTAATGCGGTAACGGTATTTGGCGACTGGAGTGCCGCCAGCGGCTGGAGTAAAACGTTCGAGCTGCTGCATCAGCATCCGCGCATTAGCGCGATCGTGGTCGCTAACGATCAAATGGCGCTCGGGGTGCTGAGCGCGCTGGCGCAGCTTTATCGTACCGGCAGCCAGGCCATCTCGGTGACCGGTTATGATGACACGGCGGACAGCCTCTACTTCCAGCCGCCGCTGACCACCGTCGCCCAGGATTTCAACGTGCTGGGGAAAAGGGCGGTCGAGCTGCTGATCAAGCTTATGGCTGCCCCACAGCTGAAAATTCGCGAACTGCTGCCCACCCGCCTGATTATCCGCCAGTCCACCTGGCCCGTCACGGGGAACGGGGAGGGGGAGAAAGATGAGCTGATTAGTCAACTTAAGGCGCTGGTGGAAAAGCTATGAGCGCCACCGCCGTTTAGCTTTCATTGAAGTAGCCTGTGGTAGCGTACCGATTAGAGACGTAGACAGAGCTGCTCGTGCTCTGCACGTAAAAATGCAAAATACAATCTATCCATGCAAGCATTCATTCACCGCCAGTCACATGGCGGTTTTTTTTGCCCATTTTTTGCCGACGGAAAACGTTCTGATTTTATTTAATTCTGCTGGCTGGCGGGTTAATCGCCTGCTGCAAGCATAAATGCGCTGGTTTTTCCGCTGGGTGTCAGAAGATTTCCCGAGGCCATAGTTTTTACCACAGCATAATATGCTATTGGCCTGGCGGGCCGGCCTCTCTTTTTTCAGCGTCGTTCAGCTATGCTGAAAGCCAGGGCTGGCGAGTGAAGGGCAATATCATGATGGTATTAAAAGAGAAAGAGCACCTGGAGTCTGTTGACTGGCGCAGGGTTGCGGAGATCATTGCCGATGCGGGACTTAATCAGCGCGATGTGGCATTGGTTGAACGGGCGTTTCGTCATAGTACTTTTTGCTGGTTTGGCTATGAAAAGGGTCAGCTGGTCGCCGTTGCCCGCGCGATTAGCGATCTGACCTGGTGCAGCTATCTTGCGGATGTTGCGGTGGCCCCGAACTGCCAGGGGAAGGGATACGGGAAGTTGCTGATGCAGGCGGCCAGCGAGCGGCTGCGGCCGTTTGGCAAAACCTTTATCTATTCGGTGGTGGATAAAGTCGGCTTCTACCGCCGTTTTGGTTTTGAAATGCTGACTACGGGTATGGTCTGCGCCAGCGCCGAGAGTCTACTGCGCATGCGCGAGCAGGGATATATTTGCCAGGACAGCGACACTAGCCAGCTTTAGCCGCTTCATCTTGCTCTTTATATTTTTCATGCCATTGCCGGTGCGGCCTGATAAACAGAAAATAAATAGTCTGGATGCATTTTTTATATTTCTGAATCTACCAGGGGCCTCATCGGATATTGTAAATTTATTTTTGGCTTTAAGAGGTTTTTATTAGCGGTGGGGGCGTGTATTTTTTACATTAAGGATAAGTCTCCAGTTGGATTTGTGGATGGATGCAAAATATTATAAATAAGCTGTGTTTAAAAGTGAAAGTGTGTTACACAGTCTCTTTTCTCCTGGCAAAAATCTGGATGGGATTATGCTGACAACCCTGATTTACAGAAGTCAGATACCTTTAACTCATGAAATTAATCTCTCTTTGCTGGTTGAAAAAGCGAATGTTAATAACATGTCTCATGGCGTTTCAGGCATTCTTCTTTTTAAAGATAATGTTATCCTTCAAGTGCTTGAAGGTGACGAAAGTATTCTGGAGCAGCTCTTCAGCAAGATTAAACACGACAGCCGACACTTTGGTGTCGTCGAGCTGATGCGAGATTACGCCCCGCGCAGGCGCTTCGAAAACGTCGGTATGATGTACTTTGATCTGGATACGCTAGAAGCCGATGCCGTGCTGAAAACCGTTCGCCAGCTAAGCAAGTTGAAGAGCTATCTTCTGACGGAAGAGCGCGTTTATAAATTTATTCATACGTTTATAACGCAAAAAAGAGCTCTCCCGGTTTCCCAGTATTTCCAGCCTGAAAAATGGTCAGTTAGCCCACAAAGATCGCCTTTTCATACACCTGAACGCTCCCCAGTTGATAATCAATGCTGCCAGTTTGCATTTCAGCCCATTATTGAGCCCCTGGCCGGTCATATCACTTCACTGGAAGCGCTTATTCGTAATAAAGATGGTGGGAGTCCGGCGAGCTTTTTTGCTTCAATCGACCATAATAAACGTTATGAAATTGACCTCAACTCTAAATCGGTGGCTTTCGCGCTGGCAAAAGAAATAGACATCGGCGATCATAAAATATCCATTAATATTCTGCCGATGTCTTTGGTGGTGGTTCCCGATGCCGTGGAATTCCTGCTGCAGGAAATTAAAAAGTATGGGTTGATGCCTGAACAGGTTATCGTAGAAGTGACTGAAGACGAAATGATCTCCGGTTTCAGCCAGTTTAGTAGTGCGATTAAAAAACTGCGCGTCTCCGGAATGGGGCTGGCTATTGATGATTTTGGTGCCGGTTATGCCGGACTGTCGTTGTTAACCAAAATCCAGCCTGACAAAGTCAAAATCGATCGTGAGATTATTACCAATATCCACCTGAGCGGCCCTAAGCAGGCCGTCGTCCGTTCTATCATCAGCTGCTGTCATGAGCTGGAAATTGCGGTGGTGGCGGAAGGGATTGAACGTATCGAAGAGTGGTGCTGGCTTGAATCCGCGGGTATCAAGCGTTTTCAGGGGTTCTTGTTTGCCCTGCCCGAACTGAACGGCGTAGGAGAGATACGCTGGCCGGTGAACACAGCGGATAGCCTCGTACAGGCGTAAAAACGTGTTATCTTCGCGCGGCCTTCCGATCGCCGCGCTTCGATTTATGCGGCCCGGTAGCGGCCATCTGAGCGCCTGCGCCCGCCGCGAATCCTCTCAATCCCCGCCTACAGCGATGCTGAACCAGGCTGTGAGCCAGATCATGAAAATGGCTCATGTTGCAATGAAATTAAGTCGCTTTCCCTCCTTGCGGGGCTCTGGCATAAATTAGCTAATATTAACTTATTGGCAACATGAAGAGTGCTGGCGAGCAAATCCGTTAACGCCGGGAATTCGTCCGATAATCACTTTTCATTGCAAAACCAGGATGCCAGATCGCCATGAATAAAGATTTTACGTTTACCATTAAAAGCACACTGTTTGATGAAAACTATAACCCCTCGGAAAGTACGCGTATTACGACCAACTTTGCTAATCTGGCTCGCGGCAAAAATCGGCAGGAGAATTTGCGCAACACCTTAATCATGATAGACAATCGGTTCAATACGCTGGCGCACTGGGATAATCCCAAAAGCGATCGCTACTCTGTTGCGTTGAATATTATTTCCGTGGAAATGGTTATTGAAGAGACTGGAACCACCTTTCCGGCGATTGAGATATTGCAAACCACAATTATTGATAAAAGAACGGGTGAGCGTATTGAAGGCATCGTTGGCAATAATTTCTCCTCGTATGTTCGCGACTATGACTTCAGCGTATTGCTACCGGACCATAATAAACAACGTTCTGGCTTTAGCATCCCAGATGATTTTGGCAACTTGCACGGGAAGATCTTTAAGCATTTCGTTCATTCCGCCGAATATAAAGCCAATTTCAAAAAGCCGCCGGTGATCTGCCTCAGCGTGTCCAGTAAAGACACCTATCAGCAGACCGGAAACCGCCATCCGGTATTAGGCCTTGAGTATCGGCCTAACGCCTCGTCTTTGACCGAGCAGTATTTTGCAAAAATGGGCCTGCAGGTCCGCTATTTTATGCCGAAAAACAGCGTAGCGCCTTTGGCATTTTATTTTACCGGAGATTTACTGAGCGATTACAGCAGCCTTGAGCTGATGAGTACCATCAGCACGATGGAGACGTTCCAGAAGATATACCGGCCTGAGATCTACAACGCTAACTCCGCAGCAGGCCTGTGCTATCAGCCCGATCTGAATCATCAGGATCATTCGTTAACCAAAATAGTTTATGACCGGGAAGAGCGTAGCCAGCTGGCTATAGAGCAGGGGAAGTTTACTGAAGAGCACTTTATCAAACCGTATAAAAATATTCTTGAGCAGTGGTCTGCTTATTCCGCTCTTTAATCCATCGCAGATATAAGGCTATTTATAATGAAAAAATTACTTCCTACTTCAACGGCCGGCAGTTTACCGAAACCTTCCTGGCTTGCAGAGCCTGAGAAACTATGGTCTGCATGGAAACTCGAAAGCCAGGAATTAATCGACGGGAAAAAAGATGCGCTGAGTTTGTCCTTATTCGATCAGCTACGCGCCGGCATTGATATCGTCAGCGATGGCGAGCAAACGCGCCAGCACTTTGTCACCACGTTTATTGAGCACCTCAGCGGCGTGGATTTCGCAAAGCGCGAAGTCGTCAAAATCCGTAATCGCTATGATGCAAGCGTCCCGACCGTCGTGGGGGCCGTCGAGCGGCAAAAGCCCGTTTTTGTTGAAGATGCGCGTTTTTTACGTCAGCTTACCAAACAGCCGATCAAATGGGCGCTCCCCGGGCCGATGACTATGATTGATACGCTCTATGACGATCACTATAAGAGCCGCGAAAAACTCGCCTGGGAATTTGCGAAAATACTCAATCAGGAAGCCAAAGAGTTGGAAGCCGCCGGCGTTGATATTATTCAGTTTGACGAGCCCGCCTTTAACGTATTCTTTGACGAGGTCAATGACTGGGGGATCTCGGCATTAGAAAGAGCCGTTGAAGGGCTTAACTGCGAAACTGCGGTGCATATCTGCTATGGATATGGCATCAAAGCCAATACCGACTGGAAAAAGACGCTGGGGACGGAGTGGAGACAGTATGAAGAAGCGTTTCCTCAACTGCAAACCTCCAGCATCGATATCATTTCGTTGGAATGTCATAACTCGCATGTTCCCATGGATCTGCTTGAACTGATTCGCGGTAAAAAAGTGATGGTGGGCGCTATCGACGTGGCGACCAATGCGATCGAAACGCCGGAGGAGGTCGCCGCAACCTTACGTAAGGCGCTGCAGTTTGTTGATGCCGATAAGCTTTATCCTTCAACCAACTGCGGTATGGCGCCGCTATCGCGGCGGGTCGCAACCGGCAAGCTCAATGCGTTAAGCGCCGGGGCGGAAATTATCCGCAGGGAACTTCAGGGTAAATAGCACCCGGATCTATGCGCGCGGCGGTATAATCTGCGCGTTAATCGCTGACGCGCATGATCTTGAATTAACCATTTATTACCAGGCCGCTATCAAGCCGGAAAATAGCAGGAAAGCATTGCCGCTGTTGACTGGCCGATGTGCAGAGCATGGAATAGCGGCCATGCGTTACTTAAAATATTTATCCAGCGGATCGTAATGGCGGTATTTTCTAAAGAAAAATAGCCAGTAGACAAAACCCAGGATAGCGCCCAGCCCGGCAAACTGCAGATAAAGAATTTTACGCAGATCAAGAAGGTTCAAAAATGAATACGAGCCTTGCCACATATCAATAATCCCGCCGTTTATCACCAGGTCCGTGAACAGCACCAGTGCCGGCAGGGCAACAGCGTAGGCCGTCATAAGGTATAACAGTGCTGCCAGCCTCATTTTGGTATTGATACGCATATTTCTCCCTCCTTGCCAGTAATCAACAAGTATAACATGGCTCATCACGAGCCTGTCTGCGGTCAGCGATATTTGAATCTGATACCTGCGGATTAAAGTTATGGGGTAGGGAGGCTCTGGCTGATGCTGCAATGTGGGCCGCAGGTTGGGGCGTTGGTAAGGTTGTAGCCCCCGCTATCATGTTATGGGAAAAAAAGATATAGACTTAGATATCCTTCAAGGGAGTTTGTTGCAAATAAGAAGCGTGTCCACTCATGGTGCTTTTTTTTAAAGCAAGGGATAGGTCTGTATATTATGAATCTCAGCTTATACATGAGTTTTACTTACTGTTGAAGTATGATGATTTTAATGATTTAGATATTTGCTTTTTAAATAAAAATGCTCGCTGGTACTATGAGGACTGTAGTGAAAAGAAAAGTTTCTTATACGAGCATCAATTAAAGAGAATTTCTTCTCTGTTCTCTTTGGTTCCGGAGGAAATGAGAAATAAACTTGAATGGCACGGGCCAGAGGTTAAATAGCTTTACCAAGAAAAATCACGCTAACAAAAACGCCCCCTGGTGCATCAGCAGCAGGGGGCGTTTACGGGTGGGGATTATCGTCGTTCATCAGTCATCCCATTTGTGGCTTAGATACGCGGCAAGAAATCCAAAGAACAGAATGGTTCCCAGAACTGCCATAAATACATGCATATTTCCCAGCATGATTAACCTCCATTAGTTTTGCTATGCGCTAAATTGTCCTCATTGAACAGGTTTACGGTTGTTGAACATATCTTAACTTGCGCAATCTAAAAAAAATGCTTAACAAATTGCCCAAAGTGACTATTTCACAGACCAAAAAGCCGCCTATCGGTCAGGCTGTATACTCTTTTGATGCTGCAACGGGCTAAGCATCTACTGCTGGCGGAATTGATGGCGCAGGATACAGCCATTGGCGAAACCACACAGAGCAGCAGGAAATTGGTAATTAACAAGCACAAGCGGTAAAAAAATACTTTTTAAATAATCTTTAACGATATCAATACTCATATTAAAAATTACCTCATTGAATAGCGATTTACTCAATAACTCCTTAGCTATAATTCATTCTGCACTATAGTTAACGAGTAGCACAACGCTACATATGCTAATGGAGTTTCCTATGAAATCTTCAACTGTAAATTCAGAAAAAGACCAGCCAAAACAGCCGAAAAAAATGCCTGAAGATGATAAAGGCAGCCAGAAACCGAACAAAAGCAAATAGCCCTTTCACACGTTGTTTAGGAGGCATTATGGTAGAACGCCCAGATATTACTGAACCGCTACCGGGTACTGACCCTTTACCTGACGAAGATTTACCTGAAAGTCCGGACGTAAACGATCCGGTAGTCCCTGAAGACCCGGATGTCATTAAATAACGGCTGTCTGGATATTCAAAAAACCGCCTTTTATTTCGGGCGGTTTATTTCTTTAAAGCTCATCTCCGCAGACTGATTTATATCGATAAAAGACGACGACAATTGCGGTGGTTTTCACTTTGCCTTTGAATGAATAACCGCGTAGTCGCTTTCGGCCGGTATCAATATGCCGGCACGATTTTTCCGGCCAGGCTTATCGTTCACTGGCCATAGAATATGAATTGACGGCTCAGTGTCTCGCACTAGCGATATGCGCGTATCTAAGATGACACGTGAAGTAACAGAGCCCGCAAAACAATCATTTACCACATTCCTCCGAGCGACAATATCGCTGATAAATTACGCTCGGTTTGTTTCACTCTGCATCTTTTTTCGATACTGCAACGGGCTAAGCGCATACTGCTGGCGGAAGTGATGGCGCAGGGTGCTGGTATTCGCGAAACCGCAAAGCTCGGCAATCTGCTCAACGCTCAGGCGGCTGTGGGTTAAATGCTGGGTCGCGCGCAGCAGTCGCTCATCAAGCAGCCAGCGGGCAGGGGTTTTACCGGTAGCGTCTTCAAAACGGCGTAAAAAGGTCCGTGAGCCCATACCGGCTCTTTCCGCCAGCGATGCCACGGTATGGTTGGCGGCGAGATTCTGGTGCAGAAAATCGAATAATAGTCCGAGTCGCTGGCTTTCTCGCGCTTTGGCTACCGGCCGAACAATCTGCTGCGCCTGTCCGCCGTCGCGATGGGGGGACACCACTAAACGCCGCGCGACAATATTCGCCGCATCAATACCGAAGTCCTCGCGCACCAGATGCAGACATAAATCGATTCCTGCGGCGCTGCCTGCGGAGGTCATCACGCCCTCAGCGCCGACGTACAGCACGTCATCAATGACTTCAATCAGCGGAAAACGCGCCCGCAGCTGATCGGTGTAGCGCCAGTGGGTGGTCGCCTGGCGGCCGTTAAGCAACCCGGCAGCGGCCAGAACGAACACCCCGGAGCAGATCGAAATTATCCGGCAGCCCCGCGCATAGGCGGCAACCAATGCCTGGCACAGGTCAGGCGGCACAGGGGAATCGATACTGCGCCAGCCGGGCACTACGATCGTGTCCGCTTCGCTTAACAACGACATGCCGCCGTCGGTCATCAGACGTATCCCGCCGGTTGCCCGCAGCTCGCCTTCATCCACCGCGGCCACGGCGAAACGATACCAGCGCTCGCCCATTTCCGGACGCGGCAGGCCGAAGATCTCTACCGCGACGCCAAATTCAAAGGTACACAGGCCATCGTAGGCGAGGGCAACCACCCGGTGGCGTGACAACGTCACGGATGGGGTTGTCATGATTTCAGCGTTTTCAGTCATGGTTATCGGCAGATGTCGTGCAGGCGGTTAATTAAAGTAGTGGTACCACAGACAAGGAGAAGATGCCATGAGTGTTGTAACCGCGATTACCCCCGCCAGCTCTACCGATGCCGCCGCCTGGTTTCGTCATAAGCTAAGCCTCGAAACTGACTGCGCCGATGTCTACAGCGCGATGCGCGAAGAAGACGTGGATTTTGTTCTGCTACATGTCGTCGGCAGTGAGGAAACCTTTGCCCGTCGTCATCTGCCGGGGGCCCTGCATTTACCGCACCGACAAATTGATGCAACCCGAATGGCGCAGTGGCCTGAGGATACGCTGTTTGTGGTTTACTGCGCCGGGCCGCATTGCAACGGAGCAGATGTTGCCGCCATGAAGCTGGCGCTGCTGGGACGTCCGGTAAAAATGATGCTCGGCGGCCTGACAGGCTGGGAAGATGAAGGGCTACCTTTCGCAAAATGAATTTATTTCATGTGCCATGAATTATTCTCGTTTGCCGATGAATCGTCTGCATGACAGTATCTGGACATATAGACATCCAGAAGTCTAAATATTCAAATAATGAACTATCACGGCGGGCAATTAACCTTGCCCGCCGCTAAGGAGACACCATGCAACGTCATCAGGCCCCGTTCCGCGCAGATATCGTCGGCAGTTTTTTACGTCCGGACGCCATCAAACAGGCTCGCCAACAGCTGGCTGCAGGCGCTATTGACGCGCAGCAGCTACGGCAGATAGAAAATGAAGCTATTCGTCATCTGGTGCAGCAGCAGTGCGAGTGTGGGCTGCACGTGGTGACCGACGGTGAGTTCCGCCGCGCGTGGTGGCACTTTGATTTCTTTGACGGTTTGCAGGGCGTCGAACGCTACGATTCCGAAAAGGGTATCCAGTTCAACGGGGTACAAACCAAAGCGCACGGGGTACGCGTCACCGGTAAACTGGCCTTTGGCGATCACCCGATGCTGGAGGATTTTCGCTATCTGAAGAGCATCAGCGGCAGCGCGCAGCCGAAAATGACCATCCCCAGCCCAAGCGTTTTGCACTTCCGCGGCGGGCGCAAAGATATTGACGCGACGGTTTATCCGGACCTCGCTGACTATTTCGACGATCTGGCGACCACCTGGCGCGATGCCATCCGCGCCTTCTACGATGCGGGCTGCCGCTATTTACAGCTTGATGACACCGTCTGGGCCTATCTGTGCTCCGATGAACAGCGCCAGCAGGTACGCGATCGCGGCGAAGATCCCGATGAGCTGGCGCGCATCTATGCCCGCGTGCTGAATCAGGCCCTCGAGGGAAAACCGCAGGATCTGATCGTTGGTCTGCACGTATGCCGCGGTAACTTCCGTTCAACCTGGATATCCGAGGGCGGGTACGAGCCGGTTGCCGAAGTGCTGTTCGGTGGAGTGAACATCGATGCCTTCTTCCTGGAGTACGATAACGACCGTTCCGGCGACTTCGCGCCGCTGCGCTTTATCCGCCCTGGCCATCAGCAGGTGGTGCTGGGCCTGATCACCACTAAAAATGGCGAGCTGGAAAACCCGGAAGGCGTGAAGGCGCGTTTGCGGGAGGCGGCGCAGTACGTCCCGCTGGAGCAAATTTGCCTTAGCCCGCAGTGCGGTTTTGCCTCAACCGAAGAGGGGAACTCGCTGACGGAAGCCCAGCAGTGGGACAAGGTCCGTCTGGTCACCGGTATCGCCGCTCAGGTCTGGTAACGCTTTTATAGCGCAGCGTTGCACTATTTTAAGGCAACGCTGCCCGTCGCTTCGCTTTTCCCGTCTGGTCCATCACGCTTTCACGCCCCTGCAAAAGCTGGCATTGTTTTTGCCTTATCACTTCCGGTTAGTCGTTAATTCATTTTTGTCTTTGCGCTATTCAGGAGTGACACACATGCAGCGTCGAACACTATTAAAAGCTTTTGCTCTCTCCGCCTCTGTTATCAGCATGGGCTTCTCCTTGCAGGTATACGCCGCCGACACCATCAAAGTCGGGATTATGCATTCGCTCTCCGGGACGATGGCGATTTCCGAAACCCCGCTTAAAGAGGTCGCCCTGATGGCGATCGACGACATTAACGCCAAAGGGGGCGTGCTGGGTAAAAAGCTGGAGCCGGTGGTCGTTGACCCGGCCTCAAACTGGCCGCTGTTTGCGGAAAAGGCGCGTCAGCTGCTTACGCAGGATAAGGTCGCGGCGGTGTTCGGCTGCTGGACCTCGGTGTCGCGCAAATCGGTTCTGCCGGTATTTGAAGAGCTGAACGGCCTGCTTTTCTACCCGGTACAGTATGAAGGCGAGGAGATGTCGCCGAACGTCTTCTACACCGGCGCAGCGCCAAATCAGCAGGCTATCCCGGCGGTGGAATATCTGCTGAGCGAAGACGGCGGCGGGGCGAAGCGCTTCTTCCTGCTGGGTACCGACTACGTTTATCCGCGCACCACCAACAAAATTCTCCGCGCGTTCCTGCACGCCAAAGGCATTCAGGATAAAGACATCGAAGAGGTCTATACCCCGTTCGGCTATAGCGATTACCAGACCATCGTCGCCAACATTAAGAAGTTTTCCGCCGGCGGTAAAACGGCGGTGGTTTCCACGATCAACGGTGATTCCAACGTTCCGTTCTATAAAGAGCTGGCTAACCAGGGGCTAAAAGCGACCGATGTTCCGGTGGTGGCCTTCTCGGTGGGTGAAGAGGAGCTGCGCGGGATTGATACCAAACCGCTGGTGGGCAATCTCGCGGCGTGGAACTACTTCGAATCCGTGGATAACCCTACCAACAAACAGTTTGTCGCCGATTATCGCGCCTGGGCCAAAGCGCATAAGCTGCCGAACGCGGATAGTGTGGTCACCAACGATCCGATGGAAGCAACCTGGGTCGGTCTGCATATGTGGGCCCAGGCGGTAACCAAAGCGGGGACCACCGATGTCGATAAAGTTCGGGAAGCCATGGCCGGTCAGACCTTTAAAGCGCCGTCGGGCTTCACCCTGACGATGGATGCGACCAACCATCACCTGCATAAACCGGTCATGATCGGTGAAATCGAAAGCAACGGCCAGTTTAACGTGGTCTGGCAGACTGAAGCACCCGTTCGCGCCCAGCCGTGGAGCCCGTGGATCGCCGGAAACGACAAAAAACCGGATCACCCGGTAAAAAGCGCCAGTAACTAAACGTTGAACCCCGGCGCTAAGCCGGGGTGACGGATTCTGTCGTTCGGGCACGGCCCGATTTCCCGGGTAAGGAGGACCACCATGAACCCATTGCGCCTTATGAGTTATTTTGCGCTGCTGCTGGTATTGATGCCGTGGCGGGCGCAGGCAGCCGACGCCGACGATTTCGTGGCAGCCACCCGCAGCCAACAGGCGCTGCTGCTTGAGCAGTGGGCCGTCGCGCCTGCAGCGCCGCGTTTACCGCTGCTAAGGGCGCTGAAAAGCGAGACATTACAATCGGATAGTCGCGGTCATGCGTTCAGCAAGCAGGGTGATAAGCTACTGGCATTGGGCGCGGTTGCGGCTCCCGAAGGAACAATAAAACCGGTACGCCTGACCAATCGTCTGCGTAACCTCGCGGCAGGGGCGCTGGCCACGCATCAGCTGGTCAGTGACAACGTCACGGAAAGGGCCTCTGCGGCAAAAACCCTCCAGCGCGAAGCGACGCCAGAAATGGCGGTCCTGTTACAGCAGCGCCTGACGGCGGAAACCGACGGCGCGGTCAAATCGCTGCTGGAAATTGCGCTTGCTCGTCTGCAGCTAACCAGTCCGCAGCCTGCGCAGAGGCTGGCGGCCATTGAACGGCTCGGTCACTCAGGCGACCCGGAAACCCAGGCGCTGCTGACGCCTTATACCGACGCCCGGCATGAGCCAGACCCGGCGATCCGCGCGGCGGCGCAGGAGAGCCTGAGCAAAATCCAGCACCGCCTGCTGCTGGGCGATCTGCTCGGACAGGCGTTTATGGGCCTCTCCCTCGGCTCTGTCCTGCTGCTCGCCGCGCTCGGCCTGGCGATCACCTACGGACTGCTGGGGGTCATCAACATGGCCCACGGCGAAATGCTGATGATTGGCGCCTACAGCTGCTGGCTGGTTCAGCAGGCGCTGGCGCAGCTGGCCCCGCAGTGGCTGGCCTTCTATCCGCTGATTGCGCTGCCGGTGGCGTTTCTGATTGCCGGCGGGATCGGCATGGCGCTGGAGCGCACCGTGATCCGTCATCTCTACGGTCGCCCGCTGGAGACGCTGCTGGCCACCTGGGGGATCAGCTTGATGCTGATCCAGCTGGTGCGGATGCTGTTTGGTGCGCAGAACGTCGAGGTCGCCAATCCGGCGTGGCTTTCCGGCGGCGTGCAGGTTCTGCCGAATCTTATCCTGCCGTGGAACCGTCTGGCGGTACTGGCCTTTGTGCTGCTGGTGCTGCTCTTCACCTGGTTGACGCTGAACAAAACCCGCCTGGGGATGAACGTGCGGGCGGTGACGCAGAACCGCGCGATGGCGGCCTGCTGCGGCGTCCCTACCGGTCGGGTCGATATGCTGGCGTTTGGTCTCGGCTCCGGTATTGCCGGGCTGGGTGGCGTTGCGCTATCGCAGCTCGGCAACGTCGGGCCAGAGCTGGGCCAGGGCTACATTATCGACTCCTTCCTCGTGGTGGTGCTCGGCGGCGTCGGTCAACTGGCCGGCAGCGTGGCGGCGGCGTTTGGTCTTGGCATCTTTAACAAAATCCTTGAGCCGCAAATGGGGGCCGTGCTGGGCAAAATCCTGATACTGGTGCTGATTATCCTGTTTATCCAGAAACGTCCTCAGGGACTGTTCGCCCTCAAAGGGAGGGTTATTGACTGATGAGCCAACCTGTTACCTTAACGCTGGCGCGCAAAGCGCCGCGCCCGCTGCGGTGGATCGGCATTCTGCTGCTGTTGGGCCTGCTGAGTATGCCGTTTCTGGCGCTGCTGCCTGCTACGCATCCGCTGGCGGTTTCCGCCTGGCTGCTGACGCTGACCGGTAAGATCCTCTGCTACGCTATTGTCGCCGTCGCGCTGGATTTAGTCTGGGGCTATGCCGGGATGCTCTCGCTTGGCCATGGGATCTTTTTTGCCCTCGGCGGCTACGCCATGGGCATGTATCTGATGCGCCAGGCGGCGGGCGACGGACTACCGGCCTTTATGTCGTTTTTATCGTGGAGCGAGCTGCCGTGGTTCTGGTGGGGCACCCAGCATTTTGCCTGGGCGATGCTGCTGGTGGTGCTGGTGCCCGGTCTGCTGGCGCTGGTGTTTGGCTGGTTTGCCTTTCGCTCGAAAATCAAAGGCGTCTATTTTTCGATCATGACCCAGGCGCTGACCTACGCCGGAATGCTGCTTTTTTTCCGCAACGAAACCGGCTTTGGCGGTAATAACGGCTTTACCGGCTTTACCACGCTGCTCGGTTTCCCCGTCACCGCCATTGGTACCCGGGCGGCGCTGTTTATGGCGACGGTGCTGCTGCTGTTGCTCACCCTGTGGATTGGCTATTTGCTGGCGCAAAGCAAATTTGGCCGCGTGCTGACGGCGGTGCGCGATGCTGAAAACCGCCTGATGTTCTGCGGCTACGACCCGCGCGGATTTAAGCTGCTGGTCTGGACGCTTTCTGCCGTGCTGTGCGGCCTGGCAGGGGCGCTGTACGTGCCGCAGGTCGGGATCATCAACCCCAGCGAAATGTCGCCAACCAACTCTATCGAAGCGGCCATCTGGGTGGCGCTGGGCGGTCGTGGAACCCTAATCGGCCCGGTGCTTGGCGCAGGGCTGGTCAACGGCGCGAAGAGCTACTTTACCATGGCGATGCCGGAGTACTGGCAGCTGTTTCTGGGGCTGATTTTTATTATCGTGACGTTGTTTTTACCGCGTGGCGTTATCGGCCTGCTGCGTAAAGGAGATCGCTGATGCAACCGGATGAAGAGCTCTTTACCCGCCAGCTGCCGACGGACCGTTTTCGTGAGCAGACCGATCCGGTGCTGCAGCTGGAAAAGATTAACGTCAACTTTGACGGTTTTCAGGCGCTGACCGACCTGTCGCTGCAGATTGGCGTTGGCGAACTGCGCTGCGTGATTGGGCCGAACGGCGCCGGTAAAACCACCCTGATGGACGTCATCACCGGCAAAACCCGGCCGCAGAGCGGTAGGGCACTTTACGATCAGTCGGTGGACTTAACGACCCTCGATCCTATCACCATCGCCCGGCAGGGGATCGGACGCAAGTTCCAGAAACCGACGGTCTTTGAGGCGCTGACGGTGGCAGAAAATCTCGAACTGGCAATGAAAGGTGATAAATCGGTGTGGGCCAGCCTGCGGGCGCGCCTGACCAGCGAGCAGGCCGACCGAATCAGCGAAACCCTGCGCCTGCTGCGGCTGGAGGGCGAACGCTATCGGCCGGCGGGGCTGCTGTCGCACGGGCAAAAGCAGTTTCTTGAGATCGGCATGCTGCTGGTGCAGGAGCCGCATCTGCTGCTGCTGGACGAGCCCGCAGCCGGGATGACCGATGCAGAAACGGAGTATACGGCCGAGCTGTTCCGCACCCTTGCCGGTCAGCATTCGCTGATGGTGGTTGAGCATGACATGGGCTTTGTCGAGACCATCGCCGACCGGGTGACGGTGCTGCATCAGGGACAGGTGCTGGCGGAAGGATCGCTGCGCGAGGTGCAGGCCAACGAACAGGTGATTGAAGTTTATCTCGGACGCTAAGGAGCGCGGATGTTACAGGTTAATCAACTACATCAATATTATGGCGGCAGCCATATTCTGCGCGGCGTCGATTTTGCCGCGCGTCAGGGGGAGGTCACCTGCCTGCTCGGACGCAACGGGGTGGGGAAAACCACTTTGCTGAAGTGCCTGATGGGGCTGATCCCGGCGCGCAGCGGCGAAGTGCTGTGGCAGGAGAAGAATATCACCCACCGTAAACCGCACCAGCGGGTGCAGTCCGGAATCGCCTACGTGCCGCAGGGGCGGGAGATTTTTCCGCGCCTGACGGTCGAGGAGAATCTGCTGATGGGGCTGTCCCGCTTTCCCGCCCGCGACGCGCGCGCGGTGCCGGAAGAGATTTATCAGCTGTTTCCGGTGCTGAAAACCATGAAGCAGCGGCGCGGGGGCGATCTTTCCGGCGGGCAACAGCAGCAGCTGGCCATTGGCCGCGCTCTGGCCAGTCGCCCGCAGCTGTTGATTCTTGACGAACCGACGGAAGGTATTCAGCCGTCGGTCATCAAGGAGATTGGCGAAGTTATCCGCCAGCTGGCGAATCGCGGTGATATGGCGATCCTGCTGGTCGAGCAGTTCTACGATTTCGCCGCCGGGCTGGCGGACCGCTACCTGGTGATGTCGCGCGGGGCGATTATCCAACAGGGCAGCGGCAGCGATATGGAAGCTGAAGGCGTCCGCGGGATGGTTACCATATAGGCCTTTCCCGGATGGCGGTCTCTCCCCGGCTCGCGCTGCGCTTAGCCGGGCTACAGGTATACAGCCGTCTGCTGGCCCGTAGCCCGGGCAAGGCGCTTTGCGCCGCCCCCGGGAGAAGCGCGCACCATCGCTCAGTAGGTTACTTTCGCAGCAGCCGCTGCAGCCGCGCCTGACGCCAGTTTTTGATCCATTCGCCAAACACAAACAGGCGTAATCCTTTTACCGCCAGCAACGCCCCCCAGATGATCGCCACCCATGCGGACCAGTAGCTGTCCGCGCCGGTCAGCCAGTTCAGCACCGCCAGGAGGACGCAAACCACGACCGCCACGGTCAGTGAACGGTAAAAACGGCTTTCGCGTTCGACACGCGCTTTGGCTTCCTCAATGCGTAAATCCAGCGATTCGTCATGGCCTTCCGGCGAATCGCCGCTAATCTCGGCGACGTTAACTTCAAAGACTGCCGCAAGCGCGCTAAGGGTCTCCAGACCGGGGCGGTCACCGTTCTCAATGCGCTGAATGGTCCGCACGCTCACGCCCGCCAGCTCGGCGAGCTGCTCCTGGGACCAGGCGCGCTGTAAACGTAATTGTTTAACCTGATTGCTACTGTTCATCGTGACTCTCTCCGGGTGAAAAACCTGAGATGGAGTATTGTTGAGCGGGCTGCCGGCAACCACGATCGAAACCCGACAGGGGGGCGACAGCAACCTGACAGCCGCACGGCGCCTGGGCTCAGGCGCGGGCGACCGCACTACCGTTCCACGGGCGTACGTTCATCCCACGGAAAATCATCAGCCAGGCGGCAATAATAGCGAGCATCAATATTGCAAACAGCGACCAGTGCGGCAGATGGGTCAGAATCGTCCCGGTCAGCATCGGGTTAAAAGCCGCTCCCAGCCAGCCCAGCGACTGGGCGGAAAAGTAGCTGGCCTTCATGCCCGGCGGAGCAATGTTATCGATCAGCATATATTCACCCGGCGCGTAGATCACTTCACCGAGCGTAAAGACGGCGGCAGAGAGGCCCCACAGCAGCAGGCTATTATCGGAAATAACAAAACCGCCCAGTCCGAGTACAAAACAGACCGTACCAAAGGTCATCAGCGGGCGAATATTACGCGCGGTGAGGCGACGGCCGACCGCGTACTGCAGCGCCACCACGACGGCGGCGTTGACCGGCAGTACCACGGCAACCACTTTTTCAGCAAAATCGCTGTCCGCTACCACCAGCACATACTGGGAAATACAGGAAGCGAAAGAGCCGCCGACGAATGACGCCAGCAGGCCGGAGAGCGTAAACCACAGTAGCGCACGATCGCGCAGCAGCACCGAAGGCGACCACTGGACCGCATTATCCTCAGCAATCGCGGCGCTGGTGCGCTGGACAAACAGCTGAATAAACACCAGCGGCAGCGCGGCGCAGCCCGCTGCCAGCCAGAACGGCAGGTTAATGCTGTACATCACCAGCAGAGTGCCGATCGGCGGTCCAACGGTCCAGCCAATATTAAGAAAGGTGTAGTTAAGAGAAAAAATCTGCGCCTTCTTTTCCGGCGACAGCACGTCGGCGAACCACGCTTTCAGGACGGTGGAGAATACCGAGTAGGCGCAGTTAATCAGCGCGAAGAAAAACACTACCAGCGCGACGCTATTGACCAGCGGAATAGCGATGAAACCGCCAATAAACGCCAGCACGGCGAGAGTCATATAGCGCTTTTTATCGAACTTATCGGCGAGAATGCCAAACCCCATGCTGAACAGCACCCCGACGATCAGCGCGCTCGACAGCGCATAGCCGATTTTATCCACCTCCAGCTGGTACTGCCGGGTGAGGTAGATCGTCATAAAAGGTAACGTTGCGCCGCGGCCAATCGTTAACAGCAACGACGAAGCCAGCAGCGCCGCCGTTGAGCGCCTGAGTGTCGGTATCATTTTTTCCTTGCCTGAAGTGATGTTATTTTTGTTGTCCCGATCACAAATAGCATGCTAACCGACGCTTGTATAGTTCCCATCGGTGATGAAAAGCACGCCAGCGACCTACCGAAAATAATGATCTAGGCGGCGGACGAATTATTCTGTAGTTTGATTTTGTTCACAAAAAATCCAATAACAACCGAGGCAGGGTATGACGCGAAAAGACGGGCTGCTGGCATTACTGGTGGTGGTGGTATGGGGGCTGAATTTCGTGGTGATTAAGCTGGGGCTGCATAATATGCCGCCGCTGATGCTTGCCGGGCTGCGTTTTTTGCTGGTGGCTTTCCCGGCGCTGCTCTTCGTCGCGCGGCCAAAAATTCCGCTCACTCTGCTGCTGGGCTACGGTCTGACTATTAGCTTTGGCCAGTTTGCGTTTCTGTTCTGCGCGATTAGCCTCGGTATGCCTGCCGGCCTGGCCTCGCTGGTGCTGCAGGCGCAGGCCTTTTTTACCATTATTCTTGGCGCGTTTATCTTCGGCGAGCGTTTGCAGGCGAAACAGCTGGCAGGTATCGCACTGGCGATTTTCGGCGTCCTGGTGCTGGTCGAGGCCAGCCTCGGCGGACAGCATGTTCCGCTGGTGGGCTTTATGCTGACCCTGGCGGCGGCGCTGAGCTGGGCCTGCGGCAACATCTTCAATAAAAAAATCATGTCCCATGCGAGCCGGCCGCCGATTATGTCTTTAGTCGTGTGGAGCGCGCTGATCCCGGTGCTGCCTTTTATGCTGGCCTCCTGGCTTCTCGATGGTCCGCAGATCATGGCGGCAAGCCTGCTGCATATCGATGGGGTAACGATTCTGTCGCTACTGTATCTGGCGTTTGTTGCGACGATTGTCGGCTATGGGATCTGGGGTTCGCTGCTCGGCCGCTATGAGACCTGGCGCGTAGCGCCGCTGTCGCTGCTGGTGCCGGTGGTGGGAATGGCAAGCGCCGCCTTGCTGCTCGGCGAAACGCTGAATAGCCTGCAACTGCTGGGGGCCGTGCTCATTATGGCCGGGCTGTATATCAACGTTTTCGGCCTGCGGATCGTGCGTCCGGGAATGGCGAGAGGATAAAAAAAAGCCCCGGTGACGGGGCTAAAGGGATTTTACAGGCCTTGCTGGTTGTAATAGGGTACGCCCAGTTCATCTGATTTATCACTGCCCGAAGCCATGTGATTGAAATCAAAAGGCGAATCATTATGCTCGGAAGGAATAATCATCGCATCCCGGTTGTTGTGGCGAACCGGAGTGGTGGTCTGCTCCGCATAACTCTGGCTGGAGACCAGCGCCAATAGCACGATGGCGGCGGAAGCGAATAGTTTCATGATTTCCTCAATACGTCTTTTTTGCAGGCGGTTAACAACAGTTGTTCAACGGGAGCAGGTAGCGCGACTCGCCCGGCACGTTAGTAATACGATACTGGTGCGGCGGAACATCGAAATAGTTTTTGAAAGTCCGCGTCAGCGTTTGCTGCGACTCAAAGCCATAGCGCTCGGCCAGGTATAAGATAGGCTCGTTGCTCTGCTTCAGCTTCTGCGCAATCTCGGTCAGTTTACGGCTGCGGATATATTGTCCCAGCGAGTGACCGGTCTCTTTCTTGAACATTCTTTGCAGGTGCCACTTGGAGTAACCTGAGCGCTCTGAAACCTTCTCCAGCGACAGGGGCGATTCCAGGTTATCCTCGATCCACGACAAAATACTATGGATAGTGATGGCGTCGTTATTGCGTCTGGACATCATCTTACCTCTTCTTATTACGACAGAACTTTTTTGAGCAGGCACTCAAGAGTGGCCACTTCATCCGTCGACAGATTTTTTGTTAGTTCCTGGTGCAATTTCTGACCCACAACCTGATGACACTGCTCACAAAGGGCTGCGCCGTCTGGCGTTAGCTGCACCAGTACGCCACGCTTGTCAGTCGGGTTGGGTAACCGTTCAATCCAGCCTTTACAGACCAGGCGGTCAAGCATGCGCGTCATGGCGCCCGGATCGACGGAAAGGACGGTTTTCAGCTCAACGGGGGTAATACACACTTCGCAACGAATGGAACAGAGCACCCGAAACTGGGTGGACGTAATATCCATCGGTGAGAGGTAGTCGTTGAGCAGGCGATCTTTTTTCTGGTTAACCATCTGGATCAAGCGTCCGAGAGGGATCATTTCGTTAAACAGGTCGCTTGTACTTTTCACGATGGTTGCCCAGGCAATGACTTAGTTGCGGGAGATATTATTGCCTAGGCAAATATAAGTCAACCTGATGAATAAGCCGATGCCACGATTTGCTAAAACGGATAGTTGTGATGCAGGTCACTCTATTTGGCGCGGTTGTCTTATGATTTATTGCATGATGGATACATTCTGCCGGGAACTCGCGCTACTCTGACAACCAACGCTATACTCGGCGCGCGTCATTTTTTGATAATCCAATATTTACAGGACTTTAACTCTCTATGATGGATCTTTTTAAAGCGATAGGCCTGGGACTGGTTGTGATCCTACCGCTGGCAAACCCGCTGACTACCGTGGCGCTGTTCCTTGGCCTGGCCGGAAACATGAATAACGCCGAGCGTAACCGGCAGTCGCTGATGGCCTCGGTCTACGTGTTCGCCATCCTGATGGTCGCGTGGTACGCCGGGCAGGTGGTGATGAACACCTTTGGCATATCGATTCCCGGACTGCGTATCGCCGGGGGGCTGATTGTCGCCTTTATCGGCTTCCGGATGCTGTTTCCGCAGCAAAAGGCCCATGATTCGATGGAAGCTAAGCTCAAATCGGAAGAGCTCGAAGATGAACCGACGGCCAATATTGCCTTCGTTCCCCTGGCGATGCCGAGCACCGCAGGGCCGGGGACGATCGCGATGATTATCAGCTCGGCGTCGACGGTGAAGCACGGAGCAAACTTCCCGGAGTGGGTCGTGCTGGCGGCGCCGCCGATTACTTTTGCGCTGGTTGGCATTATTCTGTGGGGTTGCCTGCGCAGCTCCGGAGCGATTATGCGTCTGGTCGGGAAGGGCGGTATCGAGGCGATTTCCCGCCTGATGGGCTTCCTGCTGGTCTGTATGGGCGTGCAATTCATCATCAACGGCGTGCTGGAGATTATTTCGACCTATCACGCCTGACGACTTTGCATCGACAGGAAAAATATAAAAGCCTGCCGTTTTGCAACCGGCAGGCTTTTTTTAGTCGAACGATCAGGAGTGATGCGGCTGATGGTCGTCCAGCGAGATCGGCCAGCGGCGGAAAATCATCACCGCCCACATTAACGCGACGACGGCCGGGATCGCGCCGACATAGCCAATCGACGCCATCGACAGATGGGTACTGACCTGACTGCCCACCAGCGCGCCAGCGCCGATGCCGATATTAAAGATCCCCGAAAACAGCGACATCGCCACGTCGGTTGCATCCGGCGCCAGCGCCAGCACTTTAACCTGCATACCAAGCCCGATAATCATGATCGCCACGCCCCAGAAGACGCTCAGCAGCATCAGGTGGTTAGCGTTGTGCGAGGCGGGCAGCAGCAGTAGCAGACACGCCAGCAACAGGCCAATCGCCGCATTGATTAATCCGGAAGCATGCAGGTTGCCGAGCTTACCAAACAGAATGCTGCCGACGATACCCGCGCCGCCCAGCGTCAGCAGCAGCACGGTCGCGAAGTTGCCGCTCAGGCCGGCGACCGTCTGAACGAACGGTTCAATATAGCTATAGGCGGTATAGTGCGCGGTCACCACAATCACCGTCAGTAAATAAATACTCAGCAGCGCAGGGCGGCGGAACAGTACCGGTAGGCTTTTCAGCGAACCTGAATGCTCGCTCGGCAGCCTGGGCAGCAGCTTGATCAGGCATACCATGGTGATCAGCGCTCCCAGGCCAATAACCAGGAAGGTGGTGCGCCAGCCAAAGTACTGCCCGACGATACGGCCGATCGGGATACCGAAAACCATCGCCAACGCGGTACCGGTAGCAATCAGGCTCAGCGCCTGCGCCCGTTTACCGGCTGGCGCCATACGAATCGCCAGCGCTGAAGTAATCGACCAGAATACCGCGTGGGCAAAAGCGATACCGATACGGCTGATCACCAGCACGTTAAAGTTCCATGCCAGGAACGACAGCACGTGGCTGGCGATAAACAGAATAAACAGGCCAACCAGCAGACGACGGCGCTCCATCTTGCTGGTCAACAGCATAAAGGGCAGCGACATCAGCGCGACGACCCAGGCGTAGATCGTCAGCATAATCCCCACCTGCGCCGTTTCCATGCCGAAGCTGTCAGCAATGTCCGACAGCAGGCCAACGGGCGCAAATTCGGTGGTATTAAAAATAAATGCCGCAATCGCAAGCGTGACTACGCGCAGCCACGCGACCTTGCGTGAAACCGTATTTGTCATCATAAGTTCAGGGCTGGTTACAAAGAGGAAAGAAGTGGCACGATCTTAAAACGATCGCTGCCTAAAACACAACCATTTTGTGATCTGAGTCTCATTTTTGTTTGAAGGAAATACCTGAACCTAACGGATTAATTTTCTTATAAAAGGTGTGCAATTATCCCGTTTATGTCATGTTATCGATAAGTAAAGAAGATGAAGGGACCGAACGATGCAGGAAATTAATTTTTATCTGGTCGATGCGTTCAGCGACCATAGCTTTGGCGGCAACGCAGCGGCGGTTTGCCCGCTCACCGAATGGCTGCCGGACGAAACTTTGCTGAAAATGGCGCAACAGCATAATCAGTCGGAGACGGCGTTTTTCGTCCGCACCGATGAAGGATACGAGCTGCGCTGGTTTACCACGCTGGATGAGATCAACCTTTGCGGCCATGCGACGCTGGCGGCATCGCACGTGATTTTTGAATATTTCGATCACCCGTCATCAACGATTGTCTTTAGCACCCGTTTTGTTGGCGAGCTTCGCGTCACGCGCAGCGGCGACTGGCTGACCCTGGATTTCCCGGCCTGGGCGACGACCGCCGTTGAGCAGCCGCCTGCGGAACTGCTGGCCGGGCTCGGACTGCGCGAAGCGCAGGAGATACGCGTGGCGCGCGATTATCTGGTGATTCTGGCCAACCGCCAGCAGGTGGAAGCCGTGCGCCCGGATATGCAGAGACTCCAGCGCCTCGGTAAAATGATCTGTATCAGCGCGGCGGATGAAGAGTATGACTTTGTCAGCCGTTTCTTCTGCCCGGGCGAGGCGGTGGCGGAAGATCCGGTGACCGGCTCGACCCACAGCATGCTGATTCCCTACTGGGGCGAAAAGCTCGGCAAAACGGAGATGCAGGCGCGGCAGGTTTCGGCCCGCGGCGGCGATCTGCGCTGCCAGTGGCGGGGCGAGCGGGTTCTGATCGGCGGTCAGGCGACTACCTATTTAATCGGCACGATTACGCTGCGTTAAGGAGGCCGGGTGACGGAAATCCCTTTTTATCTGGTGGCGGCTTTCAGCGACCAGCCTTTTGCCGGCAATCCGGCGGCGGTATGCCTGCTTAAAGAGTGGCTGCCGGATGCGCTGCTGCTCAACATGGCGCAGCAGCACAACCAGTCGGAAACCGCGTTCGTGGTGCCAGAAAGCGATGGTTTTGCGCTTCGCTGGTTTACCACTCGCAACGAGGTCAATCTCTGCGGCCACGCTACGCTTGCCAGCGCGCACGTGATATTTCATCACCTGGATTATCCTGACGCGGTCATTCACTTCGCGACCGCTTCCGGTCGCCTGACCGTGAGCCGTGAAGGCGAGTGGCTGACGCTGGATTTCCCGGCGGGAGAAACGCAGGAGGGTGAGCCGCCCGCCGCGATGCTCTCCGCGCTGGGTATTGATAGCTATCTGCACGCGCGTAAGGGACGCGCATGGCTTATCGAGCTGGCCTCTCGCGACCTGCTAGAAGCCCTGCGGCCGAATATTACCGCGATGATCCCGGGTGAGCATAAAGTTACCGTTACCGCCGCAGGCAGCGGCGAATATGACTTCGTCAGCCGCTTTTTCTCCCCGGGAGAAGCGGTGTGGGAAGATCCGGTAACCGGTTCTGCGCATACCATGTTGATCCCCTACTGGCGTGCGAAGCTGGGCAAAACCCAGATGCTGGCGCGGCAGGTTTCCGCGCGCGGCGGTGATATTCGCTGCGAGCTAAAGGGCGAGCGGGTATTAATGAGCGGCCAGGCGGTAACCTATTTAAATGGCGTAATCACGCTACGTGAAATAACGTCAGGCGAGTAAGCAAAATAAAAAGGGATCGGCAATAAACCTGCCGATCCCTTATCCATCCCCGCCTGTTGGGCAAACGTCTCCTGCGTACTCGGCGAAAAACCAGAGCCACTATCGGGTCAGACCAGAACAGATTGAAGAGAAAACTACATCGGGAATATCACAATCGCGCCGACGCACAGTGCCAGAATCCGTATTAAGTACATCGGCACCGAGAATATCCAGAATTCCGGTAATTTATATTTCCCCATTCCCAGAATCATTGCCGGCATACCGTCAATCGGCATATAGCCACCGTTCCAGCCAGAAATGACCACCGCAATCGCGGCTGCGGTAGGGTTGAGGCCGAGGCTGGTACAGGCGGCGATCGCGATCGGCGCGAAGATATACACCGAGCCCATGTTCGACCCGGTAAAGGTTGAGCAGGTGCTGGTCAGTAGCGCAAAGATAAAAATAAACACGAAGGGCGATACGTTTGCGCCGAGCACGCCTGCCACCGCATCGCCGACCATTGCCGTGAAACCCGTGCCTGCCAGCGCATCGGCGACGCCGATCACCCCGGCCATCATCAGGATAACCGGCGCGCCCATATGATCGCGAACCTCTTTGAAGTCGACGACGTTAATCATCATCACGAAGGCAGCGGCGAGACCCGGTACGACATAGGCGATGTTGCCTAACTGGTTCATCAGCATCATACCCACGACGCTGAACGCAAAGGCGCCAACGGTGCAATACTCTTTCCACGCGGGCAGCACCACGGCTTCCTCTTCGCGTACCGCCATCGCTTCCTCGGAGGCATCGGCGATCGGGTGATCGGGTAAAAAACGATACGCAACCAGGCACCAGGCCAAAAAGGCCAGCGACATCACCAGATTGACCAGAGCAAATTTCACCATTGAAATCTCCTCGTTGAAACCGGCGGTTTGCAGTACCGTGGCGGTGACGCCAAACAGCAGCGCGACGTTAACCGGGAACAGAGGATGATTGGTAGCGAATCCCAGCGGCATCATCAGCTTTGAGGTCGGCAGCTTCTTGCTGTAGGGGATGGTCGAAACCAGTGACAGAATCAGCACGTAGTAGCCGGTTGAACCGGTACCCGCCAGGCTGGCGCCAATCATGACAATCACCAGTAGCAGCGCGTAGCTTTTATAGCTGCCTTTATTTACCAGATTAACCATCGCCGATTTTACGTTACCTATCAGCCGCGTTTTCTGCAGCGCCGCCATCACCACCATAAAGCCGGCGATCATAATGACGCTTGAGTTAACAAACCCGGCAAAGGCCTGCTGAACGTTGGAGAGCCCTGTCACAACCAATAGCAGACAGGCGAGCAGCGGCGGTGCGCCAAACGCCATTTTGTCTGACATAATAAGAACTATCATTAGCACCAGAATGCCCAGCGCCAGAATCATTTCCATTGTCATTGTTATTTCTCCTTCTTATTTACCCTTCCAGCATGTCGCTCGGCACTTTAAATACGGCTTTGCGTACCGTTGACGGCACGTCTACCGCGCACAGCGCCTGATGGGGTTCGCCGGGCAGAAATATCGCAAAATCACCGGGATACAGGGTGATGGATACCGGCAACGGGCAATCGCGGGCGATAAACAGATCCGGTTTGCGCTCTTCATCGCTATCCTGCGCGACGCAGAGCATTCCGGCGTTAATCACCTCGCAGCCCGCCAGCATCACCTGAATATCGGCCCACTGATGGTGATATTCGGTGTGCCGCTGGGCGGTCGGCTGGGTATGCGCTTCGCCGATATTGCAATACCAGCGACAGTTTTCCGGCTGCCAGCGGCCGTCCGGCCTGCCGCTCAGCGCCGCTAGCGTGGCTTGCGGAAGGGAGAGGATCTGCCGCAGCGCCGGGGGAAGCCCTGCCAGCGGCAGGGCGTTAAGGTTGCCGACGATCATCGTGCGGACTCCTTCACCCACTCGGGCGAAACGTGCACGTATTTAATCGCCTGGCGGAACCAGGTGTAGGCAATGTGCAGCGTGCCGTCCGCCCCTTGTTTGATACTCGGGTAGGAGAACTCGCGATTGCGCTTATCCAGCGAGTTATTGGTCATGCAGTAGCCGTCGCCTTCATCGAGGTTGCGCTGCCATGGCCAGGTTTTACCGCCGTCGGCGGAGATGGCTACGGTCATCGGCGCGCGCGGCGCTCCCCAGAAGGCCGAACGCCCGCTGGTCACTTCCGGCTCTTTACGGCTGTTATCGCCATCGTCGATTTCGTCGTAAAGCGATGCCCGGCGTTCCCGCGCGCCGGCGGCGCTCATGTGGTTAAAGACCAGCGCCAGTTCGCCGTTGGCGAGGGTAGTCACCTGAATAGATGAGTTGTTATTGGGCAGTTCAGTCGGTTCCGGCACTGACCAGCTTTCGCCGTTATCGACGGACTGACTGTAGTAGATATTGTCGGCCCAACGGCTGCGGAACAGCGCAACCAGCGTGCCGCCCGGCAGCGCGGTGATGTTCATATGTACGCAGCCCAGGCTTTGCGGTACTTCGACGTCGCGCCAGGTTTTGCCGCAATCGGAGGAGATTTTGACGGCGCTGATATCGTCGTTGCCAACCCATTTTTCACCCGGTTGAGTGCGGCAGTAGAAGACCGGCAGCAGCCAGTTGCCGTTGTCGAGGACGGTGATCGGCTGGCGAATAAAGGTGCCGGGCTTATCGAGCAGGGTGGCAATCTCGCCCCAGGTTTGACCCAGATCCGTTGACTGGCGATAGCGCACGATGGCGGTATCCTGGTTGCCGGAAATCTGCGCGGTCCACAGCAGCCATAGCACGTTATCCGGCGCCAGAAACAGCACCGGGTTTTGCTCGGAACGGCTGGCGTCATCAGACAATTTGACCGCATCGCTCCACTGGCGGCTCCCGGGCAGCAGACGCGATCCCCAAACGGAAATGTCGGCAACGCCTTCCTGGGTACCGCCGAACCAGACGCACATCAGGGAGCCGTCCGGCAGCGGCAGCAGGTTTGCCGCATGGTTTTGCGGGCAGGATGACGGTAACATCGCGGTTTCGACCCGCGCGTCCTGTTCATGCTGATTAATGATTCCGTCACGAATTGCGGTTACAGACATATTCATACTCCGTTATTTTCAGTAGGGTTCTATTTGTTTAGCTGTAATGAGTCGTAAGCTTCTGCGGGCTGCGAAGCCTTAATGATTTTTTTATTACGAATAATATTGAGCGTTTCCACCGCCAGCGAAAAGAAAATGGCAAAATAGAGATAACCTTTTGCAATGTGTATCTCCAGACTATCCGTGACCAATAATATCCCCACCAGCAACAAAAAGGTTAAAGCGAGCATTTTCATCGTTGGCGTGTTATTGACAAAATCGCCAATGGTCTTTGCCGCGAACATCATAATGCCAACAGCAATAATGACTGCCGTAATCATAATGAAAATATGTTGCGACAAACCGACTGCGGTAATAACTGAATCCAGGCTAAAGACAATATCCAGCAGCATAATCTGGACAACCGCGCCCGCCAGCGAAAGCTGACGCTGGCCGCCGCCGTGCGACTCTTCTTCCAGCTGCAGTTCACCGCGTATCTCCTGCAGTGACTTGTAAATAAGGAAACAACCACCGACAAATAAAATGATAGTGCGCACCGATACGACAAAATGCGCAATAGTAAACAGCGGCACCGTTATATGCGCCAGCCAGGCAATAGATACCAGCAATAGCACGCGCATAACCATTGCGCCGCTTAATCCCAACTTACGCGCAACATTTTGTTGATGCGGTGGCAGTTTGGCCACTACCAGCGAGAGAAAGATAATATTATCGACCCCGAGAATAATCTCCAGAAAGGTGAGCGTTACCAGCGTCAACCATATTTCAGGGTCAAGCATCCATATAAACATTGAAACATCCCTTACGCTACGTAAGACGTTATATATAAAATATTAAATATTGCCGGCACTGATTTTTTGCTTACATCAGTGCCGGAAATTTAATTAACTATTTCCGCTATCGTCAGGAAATATATTTGGCAATAATGTGATTAATTTCCTCGCACTGCGCCGAGGTGAAGCTCACCGCGTAGCGACTGTCGCCAACATCGTGGCCCATCAGCTGCAGCGCTTTTTTTACCGCCGCCGGCGAGAACGCCACTTTATAAAGATCGGTGCGCAGACCGGTGACGCTCTCCTGAGCCTGGCGGGAGCCCTCAACATTGCCCGCTTTAAAATTTGCCCAGATGGCGTTGATCTCTTTTGGCGCGACGTTTGCCAGCCCGGAAATACAGGCGGAGCAGCCATCAACAAAACCCTGGTGTATCAGCGAATCAGGGCCGTTCAGCACGTCAAAATCGGCGATATCCCGGACCGCATCGAGGAAACCCTTCAGGCTTTCGTAGCTGCCGGCGCTGTCTTTGACGCCGATAATGTTTGGATGCTGCGCCAGCGCGCGCGCGGTTTGCGGTTCAATGGTGTTGCCGGTGCGCGCCGGGATGTTGTAGAGAAATACCGGTACGCTCAGGGCGTCAGCAATGGCGGTATAGTGGGCGATCAGCTCATCCTGTTTTAGCGGCACAAACCAGGGGGTAATCACGGAGACCGCGTCAACGCCCAGTTGTTCGATCTGTTGACCCAGGCGGATCGTTTCGCGAGTCGACACTTCGCCAATATGCGCCACCACCGGCGCCCGACCGGCAACTTCATCCACGCAGGCTTTAGCGACGGCGATTTTTTCCGCTTCATTCAGCACAAAGAATTCGCCGTTGGTACCGCCGCAAAAAATACCGTTGCCCGCGGCGAGCTGGCGCTGCACCTGCTGCCTTAGCGCCGGGATATTCACGGCTCCCTCTGCGGTAAAAGGCGTGACGATGGCGGTCAGAACGCCGGTAATTGAATTGCTCATTTCATCTCTTCCCTGGTGTTATTGTGCGGGGAACAGGGTGCGGTAAACCGCCTCAACCTGATCCTGGTTAACGCTGCATGGCGCATTATTCAGTAAACGCTTGACGTTCAGCGCCGCTTCGCTCAGTTCGCTGATGCTTTCTGGCGGTACGCCCAGCGCGGCAAGGTTATCGGGCAGCTGCAGGCGTTTCACCAGCGCGGCGAGCCAGGCGACCAGCGCATGGGATTTCTCTTCTTCGCTAAGCGTCAGGTCGGCTTCAGGGAGCAGATCCCAGACCTGGGCAAATTTCGCCACCGCGTGTGGGCGCACCACCTTCATACAAGGCGCCAGCAAAATGGCGTTAGCCACGCCGTGCGGCAGGTGATATTTGCCGCCTAACGGATAGGAAAGGGCATGAACCAGATGAGTGCCCGCATGGTTAATAGCCACACCGCCATAATAAGAGGCCCACAGCATCTCCAGCTTCGCCGCCAGATTGTGCGGCTCGCTCACCGATAGCTCGATGTTGCGCACCAGCTTGCGCAGGCCAATCAGCGCCGCGTTATCGCTAACCGGATTGGCAACGGTCGAAGTAAAGCACTCAATAAGATGACACAGCGCGTCAATGCCGGTAGAGGAGGCGATATGCGCGGGCATGCTGGTGGTTAATTCCGGCAGCAGGGCAACATAATCCGGCAGCAGAACCGGGGAGATAATCCCCACCTTCGTATTCTGTTCCGGGATTGCCAGGATCGCGTTCGGCGTGGCTTCGGAACCGGTGCCGGCAGTGGCGGGAATTAATAACGAGGTCACCTTTTGCTGCGGCTTTTCGCCGGCCAGCAGCGCCTCAAGCCCCGGCGAGTCGGGATGCTGCAGAACCGAGAGCAGCTTGGCCACATCCAGAACGCTACCGCCGCCAATCCCGACAATTAGCTCCGGCTGGTTTGCGCTGACGAGGCGCAGAATTTGCGTCATATCATGTTGGCTTGGCTCTGCGGGTACGGAATCAACGATCTGAACCTGACGCCCTTCGTCTTCCAGAAGCGTACGGATCTGCCGTGCGGCATCGAGTTTGCCAACGTTGGCATCGGTGACCAGCAAAATGCGCTGTTTGCCGGTCAGCAGCGGTAGCAGGGCGGTAAACGCGCCCGCGCCGCTAATCAGGGTGCTGTTAATGGTTGCCACTTCTTTCTCCTGTCTTATGGATGATTAAACTTAATCATCTATTGTTCGGGTCACTCACATTGTGGGATGAAGTTATAATTTATAGCGAGATTTAATAACTTGAGCTTGCTCACATTTAATCAATTGTGATTGAATATAATCATTACCAATTTCGAACAGCTTGAAAAGGGAACATGATGGGCAGCGGCGATAACAAGGTGCTGGTTCTGGCGGATGACTTTACCGGCGCAAATGACGCGGGAGTCAGCCTGGCGGAGACGGGGATGCGGGCGGAAGTGGCGTTTAGCGCCAGCTACCAGGGAGAGGCGCAGGCGCTGATCCTCAATAGCGACAGCCGCGCGCAGCCCGCCGCAGAGGCGGCACGGCGCATCACGCATCTTTTACAGGCGGTGTTGCCGCGTTTTCAGCCGCGCTGGACGGTGAAAAAAATCGACTCCACGCTGCGCGGCAATCTCGGCGCCGAGCTGGAAGCAACGATGCGCGCGCTAAACTGCGCCGTAGCAGTTCTGGCGCCGGCTTTTCCGGCGGCTGGCCGGGTGACGCGCCGGGGGGTGTGCTATGTGCACGGCTCGCCGGTGAATGAAACCGAGTTCGCGACCGACCCGAAAACGCCGGTCAGCAGCGCGGATATCGCCGCCGTGGTCGCTCAACAAAGCGATTTGCTGTGCCGCGGGACAACGGTCCCCGGGCTGGCGGCAGAGCTGGAACAAACGGTTGAGACGCCGCGGGTGCTGATCGTCGATGCCGAAGAAAACCAGCAGCTGGACGCCATTATCGCCACGGTCGCTCTGTGCGAGCAGCGGGTGCTGCTGGTGGGGTCTGCGGGGCTATGCGACGCCCTGGCGCGTCGGCTGGCGACTATGCCGCACGGCCCGCTGCTGGCGGTGGTCGGTTCAATGAGCGAAATCGCGCAACAGCAGGTTGCCCGCCTTAATGAGCATCCGCGCGTCCGGCGGGTCGACATTGATGTGGCTATGGCCTTTGACGGCGATGCCGCCCTTGATGCCCGGCGTATCGTGGCGGTATTGAGCGAAAATAATCATTGCGTTATCACCACCCGACCCGATAGCGAGGCGCGAAAGGCGGTTGAAGCCTTGTGTCGTCGGCATGGGGTCGATCGCACCGCCCTTGGCGAACGCATCTGCGCATACCTGGCGCGGGTCAGCGCGCTGGCCATCGCGCAGAGCCAGCCGGGAGCGCTCTATTTATCCGGCGGCGACGTGGCGATCGCCGTGGCGCAGGCGCTGGGCGCCAGCGGATTTCATATTACAGGCCGGGTGGCGCAATGCGTGCCGTTCGGCAATTTTCTGGGTAGTAGCTGGCAGCGGCCGGTAATGACCAAGGCAGGCGGATTCGGAACGGAAACCACCCTGCTGGAGGTTGTGAATTTTATTGAGGAGAAAATGAGTGACTAACATCATTGCGGTAACGATGGGAGACCCGGCAGGCATTGGCCCGGAAATTATTATCAAATCGCTGGTTGAGGGGAAACTCAACGGCGCGCCGGTCGTGGTGGTGGGCTGCGCGCAGACGCTGCGGCGGATCCTGGCGATGGGGATAACCCCGCCCGCCGAGCTGCGTATCATTGATCGTCCGGAACAGGCGCAGTTCAGCGCGGGCACGATTAACGTTATCGACGAACCGCTGGCCGATCCGCAAGGACTACGCGCGGGGGAAGTGCAGGCGCAGGCGGGGGATTTAGCTTACCGCTGCATCAAGCGAGCGACCGCGCTGGCGATGGCGGGTGAGGTGTTTGCGATCGCTACCGCGCCGCTCAATAAAGAAGCGCTGCATCTGGCCGGGCACAACTTCCCGGGACATACCGAAATGCTCGCCCATCTGACGCAAACCAAAGATTTTGCGATGGTGTTATATACCGATAAGCTCAAAGTGATCCATATCTCTACCCACGTGGCGCTGCGAAAATTCCTTGATAATCTGAACCAGCCGCGAGTTGAAACGGTGATCGGCATCGCCGATAGCTTCCTGCGCCGGGTGGGTTTCACTAATCCGCGCATTGCCGTTGCCGGAGTGAACCCTCACGCCGGGGAAAACGGTCTGTTTGGCGATGAAGAGATTCGTATCGTGGGTCCGGCCGTTGAAGCGATGAAGGCCAGAGGGCTCAACGTGACCGGGCCATGCCCGCCGGACACGGTATTTATGCAGTGTCACGAAGGTCTGTTTGATATGGTGGTCGCGATGTATCACGATCAGGGGCATATTCCGCTAAAATTACTTGGATTTTATGATGGGGTAAATATTACCGCCGGCCTGCCGTTTATCCGCACTTCCGCAGACCACGGCACGGCGTTTGATATTGCCTGGACAGGTAAAGCTAAGTCTGACAGCATGGCAACCTCTATTGAGCTCGCCATGCAAATCGCACAGGAATAACATGAAGGGATATAACCGGTTAGAGCAGATTATGGATTTTCTGAAGAGCCATAATCTGGTGACAGTGGACCAGCTGGTGGCGGCGACTCACGCCTCGCCGGCGACGATTCGCCGCGACCTGATTAAGCTCGATCAGGAAGGGGTCATCAGCCGTACCCACGGCGGCGTCACGCTCAACCGGTTTATTCCTTCACAGCCCACCACCCAGGAGAAGTCCCAGCGCAGTCTGCAGGAAAAATACGCCATCGCCAGCGCGGCGGCGGCGTTAGTCAAGGCCGGGGACGCCATCGTCCTCGATGCCGGAACCACTATGATCGAACTTGCCCGGCAGATAACCCACTTGCCGCTGCGGGTGATCACCAGCGATCTGCATATCGCCCTGTTTCTCTCGGAATTTAAGCAAATTGAAGTTACCATCATCGGCGGACGCATCGACGACAGCAGCCAGTCCTGCATCGGCGATCACGGACGCCGTCTGCTGCAAAATATCTGGCCCGATCTGGCGTTCGTCAGCTGCAACGGCTGGGATCTGGAGAAGGGCGTAACCTCGCCAACGGAAGAGAAAGCGGCGCTGAAGCGGGATTTAATCGCGAACGCCCGGCGGCGCATTCTGCTGGCGGACAGCTCAAAATACGGCGCCTGGTCGCTGTTTAACATCACCCATCTCGACTCGCTCACCGATATCATCACCGATAATCATCTGCCGGAAGAGACGCGTGAACTGCTGGGGCATATCCATCCCCGGCTGATCATTGCCGACTAGCCGGGAAAGCGGGTTACGGTAGGCGGGCGATATTGGCTTTAATCACTTCCACAGAGCGGCGGAACTTCTCTGCTTCATCATCGGCCAGCTGCAGCTCAATGATCTGCTGTACGCCGCTTTGGGTAAGCACCGCGGGTACGCCTGCCGCCGCGCCGGTGATGCCGTACTCGCCATCCAGAATGCACGATACCGCCAGCGCACGATGGCTGCCGGTGAAAATATGGCGGCAGATTTCGGCGATAGTCCCGGCGACGCCGTATTCGGTGCAGCCTTTACCGGCGTAAATTTCAAATCCCAGCCTGCGCACCTTTTCCGCAATCCGCTCCCGGTCGAGAATTTGACCAGTATGCTTTTGGTACACATCGCCGATGGCGGCGCCGTAAACCGCTGAGTGCGACCAGACCGGAAACTGGGTGTCGCCATGCTCGCCGAGAATAAAGGCGTCGATGCTCTGCGCGCCGATATCCAGCTCCTGAGCCAGCACTCTGCGCAGGCGCGTGGTATCCAGCCAGACGCCGGTACCCAGCACCTGGCTGCGCGGCAGACCTGAAAGCCGCCATACCTGCCAGGTGATGATGTCGCAGGGGTTGGTGGCAATCAAAAAAATACCGTTGAAACCGCCGCTCATCATTTGCGGAATGAGGCTTTTTACAATTGTCGCCGTGTTGGTCAGTTCGTCCAGTCGAGTCTGGCCCGGTTTGAGCGCGCCGCCGGAAACGGTGAGCACCGCAATATCAACATCGGCGCAGTCGCTGGCTTCCCGCGAGGAAATCGTCATCATCCCCGGCATGTAGGCCGCCGCATCGCTCAGGTCCTGGGCGTGCGCTTCGGCGCGGGCTTTATTCAGGTCCACGAGGATTAACTCCTCGCAAATATTTTGATTCAACAGGGCATAGGCTGCAGAGGCGCCGACGTTGCCTGCCCCGATAATCATGACCTTGCGCGCTTTGGTATTCATGGTTTGTTCCTGATAAATGTCGTCATGACGCAAAATTACTGCCACTTTAGGGGGAAGCGCAAGCGAGGTGTGAAGCGATAAGTTAATGCTATGGCCGCCTGCGAGACGCTCCGCGCTACAGTATGGTCAAAAAGGAGCTTCTCTATGTACACAATCACCCCAACCCCGCAAAACCACCCGGATCTGATGGCCTTAATTGCCGAACTGGACGCGTATCAGCAGACGCTCTACCCGGCTGAGAGCAACCATTTGATCGACCTGAGCGCGCTACCGGCGGAGTCGGTTATTGCGCTTCTTATTCGCGATACGCAGCGCCACGCCGTCGGCTGCGGGGCGATCGTACTCGGCGAAGAGGGGGTTGGCGAGATGAAAAGGGTGTTTATTCACCCGGCCCATCGCGGGCAGCAGCTGGGAGAACGACTGCTGGCCGCGCTGGAGGAAGAGGCGATAAATCGCGAATGCCATACCGTGCGCCTGGAAACGGGCATCCATCAGCACGCCGCCGTTGCGTTATATACGCGCAATGGCTACCAGACCCGCAGCGCCTTTGCGCCGTATCAGCCGGATCCGTTAAGCATCTTTATGGAGAAGATGCTGCTTGCCGATCTTCGTTCAGCAGCGCTATAAACGCGTCGAGCTGACGGGTTTTCGCCCCCCGCCGCCAGACCAGCCAGGTGGTCAGCCAGCGCCACTCTTCCGCCAGCGGCCAGGCGGAAACCTGCTGATGGCCCGGCATGCTCTCCAGCATGCTGCGTGGGATCAGCGCCAGACCGGCGCCGGCAATGACGCAGGCCAGCATCCCGTGGTAGGACTCCATTTCATGGATGCGTCCCGGCGTGGCGCGATCGGCATGAAACCAGCTTTCAAAATGGCGGCGGTAGGAGCAGTTGGCGCGAAACGCATAGACGCTGGCGCCATTCACTTCACTGGCGCGCGCAATGGGCGGGTGGCCGAAGGGCGCGACGATCATCATCTCTTCGGGAAATACCGGTAACCCCTCAAGCCCCGGATGTACCAGCGGGCCGTCAACAAACGCCGCGCTCAGGTTTCCCTCCAGGACGCCGTCGATCATGGTGCCGGAAGGGCCGGTGGAGAGGGCCAGATGAATTTTGGGATAACGTTGATTAAAGTGCGCCAGGGTTGGTGAAATGCGCACGGCGGCGGTACTTTCCAGCGAGCCGAGGGAAAACAGCCCCTGAGGTTCATCTCCGGCGACCACCATTCTCGCCTCATCTACCAGGGCGAGGATCTGCTGGCTATAGCGTAAAAAGCTATGCCCGGCGGGCGACAGGCGCAGACGCTGGTTTTCGCGAATAAACAACTCTACGCCGAGATCCGCCTCCAGCTGGCGAATGCGCGTGGTCAGGTTCGACGGCACGCGATGCACCTTCTGCGCGGCCTGGGTAATGCTGCCAGTGCTGGCGACGGCGTTAAACATTTCAAGCTGGGTCAGGTCCATGGCATTCTTCTTTTGTGAACAGGTTGCTTAATATTATTCATTTTTAATGAAGGGTAGGGTAAGCCAGAATAAGGTCACTTCGCAATCAACACAGAGAGATTAACGATGAATGTATCTGCCACTCATGCGGTTTCCGTGAACCCGACCACAGGTGAAACCATATCGTCTCTGCCCTGGGCGAGCGAACAAGAAGTTGATTCGGCCGTTGCCCTTGCGGAACAAGCTTATCGTCAGTGGCGCAACGTTAGCGTTGCGGAACGCGCGGCAGCGCTGCGTCATGTCGGTAACGCGATGCGCGCGCGCGGCGAAGCGCTGGCGCAAATGATTAGCCTGGAGATGGGAAAACCGATCGCTCAGGCGCGCGGGGAGGTCGCGAAATCGGCAAATCTCTGCGACTGGTATGCCGAGCACGGACCAGCGATGCTCAAAACCGAAGCGACGCTGGTTGAAGATAATAAAGCGGTCATTGAGTACCGGCCGATGGGCGCTATCCTCGCCATCATGCCCTGGAATTTCCCTGTGTGGCAGGTGCTTCGCGGCGCGGTACCGATTCTGCTGGCGGGCAACAGCTATCTGCTTAAGCATGCGCCAAACGTACTGGGAAGCGCGGCGATGATCGGTGAAATCTTTGCCGCAGCCGGCGTTCCGGCCGGGGTGTTTGGTTGGGTGAATGCCACCAACGATAGCGTTTCGCAGATGATCAACGATTCGCGTATCGCCGCGGTGACCGTTACCGGCAGCGTGCGGGCCGGGAAGGCGATTGGCGCGCAGGCCGGCGCGGCGTTGAAAAAATGCGTCCTGGAGCTGGGCGGTTCGGATCCGTTTATCGTGCTCAACGATGCCGACCTCGACGAGGCGGTGAAAGCGGCGGTGATCGGCCGCTACCAGAACACCGGGCAGGTCTGCGCCGCGGCGAAGCGTTTTATCGTCGAGGCGGGCATTGCCGAGGCCTTTACGCAGAAATTTGTCGCCGCCGTCGCCGCGCTCAAAATGGGCGATCCGCGCGATGAACAAAACTACATCGGGCCGATGGCGCGTTTCGATCTGCGCGATGAGCTGCATGAGCAGGTTCGCGCGACCTTAAAAGAAGGAGCGACCCTGCTGCTGGGCGCGGAAAAAATCGCCGGCGCGGGCAACTACTATGCGCCGACGGTGCTGGGCAACGTCACCGCTGAGATGACCGGCTTCCGCCAGGAGCTGTTTGGCCCGGTGGCGACAATTACCGAAGCTCGCGATGCCGACCACGCGCTGGCGCTGGCGAACGATAGCGAGTTTGGCCTTTCTGCAACGGTATATACCACCAGCGAAGCACAGGCCCAACGCTTTGCCGATGAGCTGGAGTGCGGCGGCGTGTTTATTAACGGCTACTGCGCCAGCGATGCCCGCGTGGCGTTCGGCGGCGTGAAGAAAAGCGGATTTGGCCGCGAGCTCTCCCATTTTGGTCTGCATGAATTCTGCAACGTACAGACCGTCTGGAGAGATCGCCGCTAGACTGCGGAAAAATCCCCGGGTTGCGGCTAACGCCTGACCCGGGCTACCGATTCGTGCGATTTGCCGGTTTGGTCGCCCTGACGGCCCCGCTGACGAGCGAACCTTCACCCTGGCGATGCAGGAGCAACAAAGAGGCTGTTTCTTCGCGCCAGGTGCGCCTATAATTACCGCCCGAATTTTGATGTTGGCAAGGAGCCGCGCGTGGCGACGGTAATTAATAACGCAATGCTCGATGCCATTCTGGCTGAAGTCAGGCCGCTGATTGGCCGCGGTAAAGTGGCGGACTATATTCCTGCCCTGGCCAGGGTCAGCGGCGATAAGCTCGGCGTGGCAATCTGTACGGTGGACGGTCAGCACTACAGCGCCGGTGACGCCCACGAGCGTTTCTCGATTCAATCTATCTCCAAAGTCCTCAGTCTGGTGGTGGCGATGAACCACTATCAGGAAGAGGAGATCTGGGAGCGGGTGGGTAAAGATCCCTCCGGCCAGCCTTTTAATTCGCTGTTGCAGCTGGAAATTGAGCAAGGCAAACCGCGTAACCCGTTTATTAACGCCGGGGCGCTGGTGGTCTGCGATATGCTGCAAAGCCGTCTTAGCGCGCCCCGTCAGCGGATGCTGGAAATCGTGCGGCGCCTGAGCGGGGTGAGCGATATTGCCTACGATCCGGTGGTCGCCCGCTCGGAGTTCGATCATTCGGCGCGTAATGCCGCCATTGCCTGGTTAATGAAATCCTTCGGCAACTTTCACAACGATGTTGCCACGGTACTGCAAAACTATTTTCACTACTGTTCGCTGGAGATGAGCTGCGTAGAGCTGGCGCGTACCTTTCTGTTCCTTGCCGACCGGGGTATCGCCCCGCATCTTGCGACGCCGATTATCGCGCCGATTCAGTCGCGGCAGGTCAACGCGCTGATGATGACCAGCGGCATGTACCAGAACGCCGGTGAGTTTGCCTGGCGCGTCGGTTTACCGGCGAAATCCGGCGTCGGCGGCGGGATTGTGGCCATCGTCCCGCAGGAGATGGCGATTGCGGTCTGGAGCCCTGAGCTCGATGAGGCGGGGAACTCGTTGGCCGGAATTGCTTTACTGGAAAAACTGACGCAAAAACTGGGGAGGTCGGTATTCTGATGGTGCCCATAGAAAATCTGTTCGCCCGCCTGCAGCGTTCCACTTTTCGCTCCCGCTTTCGCCTCGGCGTAAAGGAACGGCAGTATTGCTATGATAAGGGGGCGGAAGTTATCGACCAGCACGCGGCTGATTTTATCGCCAGGCGCCTGGCTCCGGCGCAAATTCCTAACGATGGCAAACAGACTCCGATGCGCGGACACCCGGTATTCATCGCCCAGCACGCCACCGCGACCTGCTGCCGCGGCTGCCTGGAAAAGTGGCACGCTATCCCTCGGGGGCGGGGCCTCAGCGAGGCAGAACAGCGCTACGTGGTGCAGGTGATTCACCACTGGCTGGTGATCCAGATGAACTCGCCGGACCGCGGCAGAGCGTAATTCATCGGGCGTCGGTATATGCCTGATAATTATTCTCATGATATGATGAACCGCTAACTAATTATTAACATAATAATTGCCTGAAACAATTAGACGGATAATCATGAATGTCTCCACTGTCGATTCGGTCATTCACGCTGTTTCGTGAGGAACAACCCGTGCGTGATGCGCTGGTGTTGTTCACTTTAACGCTACTCCTGCATTTCTTTGGCGCGATGCTGCGTCTGGTACAAGAACTGTCGTTTTTCTGGCCGCTGAATGCGGTAATGGCGGGGATTTTTGCGCGTTATATCTGGCTAAATCGCAGTTATTTTTACGCCATCTGTTTTGCCGCCATGCTGGTATATGACGGTTTAACCTCGCGCTGGGGGATGGGCTTCGCCTCCTTCCTGATCAACTTCTCCAATCTCGTTTTTATTGTCACTCTGGCGCAGCTCATTTTATGGGACAAGCGCCGGACGGACTCGATGCCGGGACCGATTAACGCGCTTAGCCTGTTTTGCTACTGCCTGCTGGCGGCGCTGCTCTGCGCCGCCGTGGGCGCGCTGGGGTCGGTAGATGTCGAGCGCGCAACGTTTATCCCGCAGCTGGCGGACTGGTTTAGCGAACAGTTCTCAACCGCCGTGCTGATCCTGCCGTTTATCTTGACCCTCACGCTCCCTTCGGCGTTCGGGCGTTTTCGCCTGCGCCAGCTGCTGCCGGCGATTGCGCTGGTGCTGTCGATTGTGCTCGGCGTAGCGGTTGGCGGCGCCGGGAGCATCACCTTCCCGTTACCGGCGCTGATCTGGTGCGCTATTCGCTACCCGCTGCCGCTGACCTGTCTGCTGACCTTTATTACCGGCATTAGCGAAATTCTGCTGGTGGCGAACTCGCTTATCCACCTTTCGCCCGATAGCCGGATGCAGCCGTGGCAGCTGTTTTCGACGCGTCTGGGGATCGCTGCGATGCTGATAAGCCCCGTTATCGTCGCTTCCAGCGTTGAGGCGATTAACAATCTGGTCAAACAGCTGGCCCTGCGTGCCGACTTTGACTTCCAGACTCGGGTCTATTCCCGCTCTGGGTTAAGCGAAGCGCTGAAGCGCCAGCCGATCGCGGAAAATACGCTGCTAACGGTGATGGTGCTGGATATCGACGGCTTCAAGCAGGTCAACGATCGCTGGGGACATGAATGCGGCGACTGTATGCTGGCCCAGTTTGCGCAGCAGGTGCGGCAGCTGGTGGGAGAAGAGGGCATGGTCGCGCGTATCGGCGGGGAAGAGTTTGCCGTCGCAGCGCTGACCTCATCCGGTCAGGAAGCGCAGCTGCTGGCAGAAAAAATTCGCCAGGGTATTGAAGCGCAAACCTTCACCTGGGGTCAGAGCAAAATCCAGCTGACCATCAGCATGGGGCTCGAGAGCCAGCCGCTTGGCGCCGCCAGAATTACGGATCTGTTCAACCAGCTGCTGATGGCTGCCGACGATTATATGATTCAGGCGAAAAATGCCGGGCGCAATCGTATTTTTACGCAAAAGATGGCCTGAATCCTACGATAAGAAAATACGATGATAGATTCACTTGTGTTAAATATAAGTTAAAAAATATAGTGATGTGGTCAATTTCAAGGAGTTACCGATGACCACATCCTTTTCTTTGCGCACGCTGTCGCGTGACGATATTCTCGAACATCTTCCTGAATTAACCGATATCCTCGTCAGCTGCGTCAACGGCGGGGCCTCGGTGAGCTTTATGCTGCCTTTCGCCCCTGAAACCGCGACGGCGTTCTGGCTGCGAATGGCGCAGAGCGTGGCAGCCGGGGAGCGGGTCGTCATCGCCGCGGCGGATGAGCAGCAGCGGCTCGTTGGCACGGTGCAGCTCATTATCGACCAGCCGGAAAACCAACCGCACCGCGCCGACGTCGCTAAACTTCTGGTTCACCAAAATGCGCGTCGCCTGGGTCTGGCGAATGCGCTGATGGCCAGGCTGGAAGCGATCGCGCGCGAGCAGGGCAAGAGCGTTCTGGTGCTGGATACGGCGACCGGCAGCGGAGCCGAGAATTTTTACGTGCAATGCGGTTGGGAAAAGGCCGGGGAAATTCCTCGCTATGCGCTGATGCCGGACGGCGAACTGACGGCGACATCGCTGTTCTATAAACTTTTGTAATCTCATCATATACTGCAACCTGCCTCATTCACACGCCCCGGCAGCTGAGTTGATAAGCCGCCGGGGCTTGTCTCCCTCGCCGCGTTACCCGGCCACGTCCTCGCTCCGACTATTGCCCGACTAAGCGCTGTACAAACGGTTCACCGTTTTGTCGTGCAGAGAGAAATATTTCGGCGACAAATTTGATATTGCATACAGCTTTGATCAAAACGGGGTTTCACCTGGCTAAAAACCTGATAACTTATTGGACCAATTACTCAGGTTGTATGACTACTCTATGAGGGAACCCATTGTGAAAACACTAAACCGTCGCGATTTCCCGGGCGCGCAGTACCCTGAACGTATCATTCAGTTTGGCGAAGGCAACTTCCTGCGCGCGTTTATCGACTGGCAGATCGATCTGCTGAACGAGCATACCGACCTGAATTCCGGCGTGGTGATCGTGCGTCCGATTGAGAGCGCATTCCCGCCGTCTCTCAGCACCCAGGACGGCCTCTATACCACGATTATTCGCGGCCTGAATGAGAAGGGCGAAGCGGTGAGCGATGCGCGTCTGATTCGATCGGTAAATCGTGAAATCAGCGCCTATGCCGATTATGAGGAGCTGCTGCGTCTGGCGCATAATCCGGATATGCGCTTTGTGTTTTCCAATACCACTGAGGCCGGGATCAGCTACCACGCCGGCGACCGCTTTGACGATGCGCCAGCGGTAAGCTATCCGGCAAAATTGACTCGCCTGCTGTTTGAACGCTACAGCCACTTCTCCGGCGCGGCGGATAAAGGTTGGGTGATCATTCCCTGCGAGCTGATTGATTACAACGGCGAGGCGCTGCGTGAACTGGTGCTGCGCTATGCCCAGGAGTGGGCGCTGCCGGAAGCGTTTATCACCTGGCTGGATGAGGCGAACGCCTTCTGTTCTACGCTCGTAGACCGTATCGTGACCGGCTATCCGCGTGATGAAGCCGCGCAGATTGAAGAACAGCTGGGGTATAAAGACGGTTTCCTCGATACCGCTGAACATTTCTACCTGTTTGTTATTCAGGGGCCGAAGTCCCTGGCCGCAGAGCTGCGTCTGGATAAGCTGCCGCTTAACGTCCTGATCGTGGACGATATTAAGCCGTATAAAGAGCGTAAAGTGGCGATTCTTAACGGCGCGCACACCGCGCTGGTGCCGGTCGCCTTCCAGGCGGGTCTCGATACCGTGGGCGAGGCGATGAACGATAAGGAAATCTGCGCTTTCGTTGAGAAAGCGATTTACCAGGAGATCATTCCTGTTCTCGACCTGCCGCGCGATGAGCTGGAGTCTTTCGCCAGTGCGGTCACCGGCCGTTTCCGCAACCCGTATATTAAGCATCAGCTGTTGTCTATCGCGCTTAATGGCATGACCAAATACCGCACCCGCATTCTGCCGCAGCTGTTGGCGGCGCAGAAGAAAGAGGGCAAGCTCCCGTCGCGCCTGACCTTCGCACTGGCAGCGCTGATCGCGTTTTATCGCGGCGAACGTAACGGTGAGAGCTATCCGGTTCAGGATGATGCTGAATGGATGGAGCGCTACAAGGCGCTATGGGCCCAGCATCGGGATGCGCAAATCACCACCGGCGAGCTGGTAAAAGCCGTACTGTCCGTTGAATCCCACTGGGAGCAGGACCTGAGCAAAGTTTCAGGCCTGGTCGAGCAGGTGACGCAGGATCTGGATGCGATTCTGCGCGACGGCATGCGCGCCGCCGTTCAGCCGCTGTGCTGATATAGCGCAGGGCGCCGCCCGACGAGCAGATAAGGACGGATTATCGGCCAGATAAGCTGCCAGCCGCCGTCCGCTCGTCATCCGGGCGCAACGCCTGAGCAGAATTAGCATTAATTTCAACCCGGCCACCGCCGGGTTATTTTTGAATCTTAATTAGTTACAACATACTTTTAGTTTTTTCTTTCACGCAGGTCTGGCAGATCGTGCAAAATGGGTCCGGCAACAAAGGTGGGGCAATTAAGAGAAAAAGATGAATTGTGTGCCGGGCGCTTGAACTAATTATTGCACCGGAAAATAATGCCTTATCCAAACGAGGAGTCGGCCCATGGTCATTGAGATTCGCGAACCCGATCGGCAGGATAAAGCACAGTGGTTATCGCTTTGGCAGGGTTATACCCGTTTCTACGGTAGCCCGCAGCCAACGGAGGTCACAGAATACACCTGGCAGCGGATGCTTGATGCCGCTTCGCCGATGCTGGGTCGTTTCGCGGTGGTGGATGGCAATGTGGTGGGCTTTGCGATTTGTATCCTCCACGAAGGAACATGGGTTAAGACGCCCATTTGCTATCTGGAAGATCTGTTTGTCGCCCCGCAGATGCGCGGGCAAGGCATCGCCAGAACCTTAATACAGGCGCTGCAAACGGAAGGAAAAGAAAAAGGGTGGTCGCGCTTGTACTGGCACACTCGCACCGACAATCCGGCCCGGCGTCTGTATGATGAATTCACGCCAGCCGATGACTATGTTCGTTACCGCGTGACGCTCTGACAATCTGAGATTAAGAAGTTGTTAAGCTTTTCCCTGTAAAACAGGGGAAACGGCTCAGGAGAAACAAATATGGAAAAACGCATAGAAACGGTGGTGAATTTAATCATGTTTCTTTCGCTGTTGGCCACCGCGTGGGATCTCTCCCTGGTTCATCACCTTGCCTGGTAAATCAGACCCTACGGCGCCCGCTCCTGACGCCGTAGTATTCTCGTTCTGACTCCCTTTATTCCTTTACTTTCAGCCGCCGGGCTAACGGCGTGCGACGATAAACAGGCGCGGAAATAATAACAATACCTTTCCGTTACACTGTAACGGATAGTGCCGTTTCAACTTTTCCAGATAGCGCTCGAGAAACGCTTCGCGCTGCGGCTCATCAAGTGGCTGTAAAAATGGTCTCAGGCCCGTTGACTGCAGCCATTCGATAATGGCCTGATGCGATGCCAGCGGGTGATAGTAGGTGGTGCGCCAGATATCCACCTCGCAGCCGCAGGCAGTGAGCATATCATAATACTCCTGTACCTCAGGCAGCGGATGCCGTCCGCTGGCCGGGTGCCCAAGCTCTTCTGCAACCTGACGCATCAGGGTATGGGACGGCTCCTGCCAGTTAACGGGCATCTGCACCGCCAGTACGCCGTTTTCTGCAAGATTGTTCACCAGAAAAGGGAACAGCCGCTGATGATCCGGGAGCCACTGCAGCGAAGCATTGGCATATATCAGATCCGCCGGACGCTCCGGGCGATAAGCGGCAATATCCGCATCAACGAACCCACAGTCCGGCAACCTTTGTGAGGCCTCTTCCAGCATTGCCGGGGAATTATCAATGCCGATAATCGTCGCGTCCGGCCAGGCATCTTGCAGCAGAGCGGTGCTGTTGCCTGGCCCGCAGTCTAAATCAACGGCCAGCGTCACGGGATAATGGGCAATGCGCGCAAGAAGCTCGGCGGCGGGCCGCGTTCGCTCAGCGCCAAATTGCAAATAGAGTGAGGGATTCCAGTCTGCCATAGTACGCTCTGGTTGCGAGAAACTCGTCCAACAGCATAGACGGCAATGCGTATCTGGCAAAGTAGCAAGATCGGCTGAGCCATATTGTGACGTTGTCACTTCTGCGTGTGCCAGGCGGGTCACGGTACTTATGTAGACAACAGGCTAGAGTATGCGCGCAATTCTTTGGTCAATGGGTATGAAATGGCTTTAATCATTAAGATGTTACTTGAGAACCGGCTTGGTAAGGACAAGGATAAACTGTTGCAGGTGAAACCTGGGCTAAGCCTTGTTGTTGAGGATGAAACCTGCCGGGTTCTGTTTGATACCGGCCCTGACGGCAGCTTTTTGCATAATGCGCAGCGCATGGGGGTTTCTTTATCTAACCTGACCGCCACGGTACTTTCTCACGGTCATTATGACCACTGCGGCGGCGTGCCGTGGCTGCCGGACAATAGCCGTATTATTTGCCATCCGCAGGTCGGGCAAACGCGCTATTCGGCGTTATCGATCGGCGGGCATCGCGTAAAGCTCAAAAAGCTGTCGCGAGAGATCGACTATTCCCGCCACCGCATGGAATACAGTCGCCAGCCGTTGGCTATCAGCGAGCGGCTGATGTGGTCAGGTGAGATCGCGGTTGCCAGGCCGCGAGCTTATGGCGTGCTGGCGGGGCTATCCCCAGCGGAGGATTATATTGCCGATGAGGGCGTACTGATTTACCGCTCGACGCGAGGCTTAATCATTATTTGCGGCTGCGGACATCGCGGCTTGATCAATACCCTTCGCCACTGTCAGAAGGTTACCGGCGTCCAGCAGATATACGCCATCATCGGCGGACTTCATCTGCGCCGCGCGCCTCCGTGGAGAATACGCCAGATAAGGCAATTTTTGCACCAGCAGAAGGTGGAGAAAGTGATGGCCTGCCATTGTACCGGTTCGTGGGGACGCTGGTGGTTATCGGCGGATAGTGCCCCGGCGACCGGCGATACGTTAGTACTGGATCAGGGATGACGTGTATGGCTGCTGATTACATATAAATAACACTTTGGCTATTTATTAAATACATCGACGCCGCGCTATACACCTTCCCCCTGGGGGAAGGTCAAACGTTAATTTTGCGATGACGTGTAAATATTTATCGAGAAACTTCATTCTATTTAACTCGCGGTTTTAATTATGTAATAGCGTTTAATTCTTTGGGCGGGTGTGCTTTAATTCAGCGGTCGTCCTATTGCGAATATTACTATGATTCAGTCACTACAGGCATTATTCAAACAAGCCACCCGACGCCGGCTTCGCATCCGCGCCGGGCTTGTTATTGCCTGTTGGTTGCTACTCAATCTACAGCTTGCCGTCGCGGCGCACCACGGCGGCCAGCAGCAGCCGGTCACGCCGCAGGTGCAAATTCATCACATCGTTGATGGCATGATGACCATGTCCGGCATGGATAACGTCGGGCAGAAAGTCATCTGTGAGAAACACTGCGACCCCGACACTGCGCAACCTAATACCTCCACCTCTCTACAGCTGAATGCATTGCCCGCCGAAACCACCCTGCTGGTGGTTTCGCCGCAGCAGGAGATTTGCGCTGAACGTATGGACTGGCACACGCCGCCGGTCACCGGTCCGCCGGCTGAAATACGTTTCTGCCGTTTCAGAGAATAACGCTCCGTTAAAAAACATCCATCAGAACTGCCCGTTCTGCGGGCGACTTTATGTTTTTTTCGGAGTATTAATTATGCGTTCGACCTCTATTTTTCTGCTTTTTACCAGCGTTCTGACCTTTTCTTTCACCGCATTTTCCGCCAGCGCGGAAGATGGCGCGATGCATCAGCATAATATGTCCGCGATGGCGGAAATGCCGGGGATGAATAAGCCCGAGAATACCGCCGCGCTTTATTCGGCAAGCGGGGTGATTAAAGCCTGGCGCGACGATGCAGTGGTGATTGCCCATTCTCCGGTTCCCGGGCTGAACTGGCCGGCGATGACGATGAGCTTTGCGCTCGATGGACATCAAGATAAAAAGCTGCCGGTGGGACAGCAGGTCGATTTCACCTTCCGCCAGACCGACTCCGGCTACGCGCTCGTTTCGATTACCGCGCAATAATTCCGGAGTCATTATGCACATCTTAACTAAGGCGGCCTGCGGGCTGCCGCTCTTGCTGTCGCTGACGTCCACCAGCGGCTGGGCGACGACGCTCTCTGAGGCCCTGTCGGCGGCGGAAAGCTACTCTGCCGAGCTCTCCGCCAACGATCATCAGGTTAACGCTTTGAAGAATATGGCGGATTCCGCCATGGAGCTTCCCGATCCGAAGCTTAAGTTTGGTCTTGAAAACGTCCCGTTGGGGGGAAGTAACGCCAGCCGCCTGACCCGCGAGGGCATGACCATGCAGCGGATTGGCGTAATGCAGGACTACGTCAGCAGCACCAAGCGCGAGCGCAAAGCCGACTCGATAACCGCCGACGCGCGACGAACCGCCGCCAACGCCGATGTTATCCGCGCCAGGCTACAGCGGGAAACCGCTCAGGCATGGCTGGCGCTGGCGGTAGCGCAGAAGTCGCTGCGCTCGGTACAGGCGCTGATTAGCGAAACCTCCCGGCAAATTGGCGTGCATAAGGCGGCCGTCAGCAGCGCCAGCGCTACCCCCGGCAGCGTGCTCGACGTCGAACTGGCGCTCAATGCTATGAAAAATGAGCAAGATAACGCCCGGCGCGATGTGGAGATCGCTCAGGCGCGTCTGATGCAGCTAACCGGTAAGGATATCCGCGTTATTTCCGGCCCGCTGCCGCGCATTGAGCGCCTGCCTGCCGATGAAGCGACCTTAATCGAGGGGATAAAACTTCATCCAGAAGTGATTCAGGCCGCGCGTGAGGCTGATCTGGCTAAAGCAAAATCCGGGCAGTCGGAAGTGGCGGCGATCCCCGACGTAGGCGTTGAGGTCTATTACGCCAGACGCGGAGATGACTATGACGACATGGTCGGCGTTATGTTTACCGTCGATTTGCCGGTTTTTCAGGGTAAACGTCAGGATAAAGACCACGCTGCGGATGTCTCCCGAACCTATGAAGCCAACGATCGGTTGACCTTATTGATGCGCGAGCATCAGGCGCAGCAGTATCAGCTGATCGCGCAGTATAACGCCGCGAAAGCCATTTACGATCGCCAGCAAAGCGAGGTACTGCCGCTGCTGCGCAAGAAGGTGAGTCTCGTCAATGCCCAGTATCGGGGCGGCAGCTCCGCGCTGCCTGAACTGCTCGCCGCCCGTCGCGACCTGCTGAACGGGGAAATCGCCAGCAACAACGCCGAGAAAGCGCTCGCTGACGCGTGGGCCGCCGTTCGCTACCTTATTCCACAGGATGTTAAATAATGAAGCTGAAAACTGCTTTTACCCTTGTGGCGCTGGCCGTCGCTCTTGCCGCCGCGGGCGGATACTGGCTGGGATCGCGGAACGCCTCGACTGTCACTCCGGGCGGAACCGAAACGGCTGCGGGACGCAAAGTGCTCTACTGGTACGACCCGATGGCCCCCGGTACCCGTTTTGATAAACCGGGCAAATCGCCGTTTATGGATATGGACCTGGTTCCGCGTTATGCCGATGAAGAGGCTGACGATGATGCGGGAGGGGTGAAGATTAGCACCCGCCAGCAGCAAAATCTTGGCGTACGCACGGCGAGCGTTTCCCGTCAGCCACTGGCGCCGGAGCTTAACGCTTTTGCTACCGTCGCCGTGGACGAACGCGGCGTCGAGACGGTGCCGGCGCTGGCCAACGGCTTGATTGAGAAACTCTACGTTAACGCCTCTCAGCAGTTTGTGAAAAAGAACGAGGCGCTGGCCGAACTGTGGATCCCGCAGTGGGCGGCGGCGCAGCAGGAGTATCTGGCGGTGAGGCGGCTGGGCGACAGCGGGCTGACCGCCGCCGCTCGCGATCGTCTGCAGCTGCAGTTTATGCCGGAAGCGATTATCCGCAGCGTTGAGCGCAGCGGGAAACCGCAAACCCGGATGACGGTACGCGCGCCGCACGATGGTTATGTCAGCAAGCTGGATGTGCGCACCGGCGCGCAGGTCACCCCAGCCCAGCCGCTGTTCGAGCTGGCCCGCCTCGACCCGGTATGGGTTGTGATTGATTATCCGCAAAGCCAGGCCAGCCTGCTGCGCGTGGGTAGCCGGGTGACGGCGACCACCGGCAGTTGGCCCGGGAGCGTTTTTCAGGGCTCCGTGCGCGAGCTACTTCCCGATCTGGAAGCGACCACCCGCACCTTAAAGGCCCGGGTAGTTTTGAACAATCCGCAGCATCAGCTCAAACCCGGTATGTACCTGAACGTTCAGCTGGCCGAGGCGCATCAGGCGCGCGCCGTTCTGACCATCCCTGAAGAGGCATTGATTGCCACGGGTAGCAGCAATCGGGTGTTAATTGCCGATGGCGAGGGGCATTTCCGTCCGGTCGAAGCGATCGTCGGGCGCACGCAAAATGGTCTGGTCGAGATAAAATCCGGCCTCAAAGAGGGCCAGAAGGTGGTCACCTCCGGACAGTTCCTGATTGACTCCGAAGCGAGCCTGCGCAGCGCGCTGCCGCAAATGGCCGGGGAGGATCTGCAGGAAAAAAGCTATACCACGCAGGGGGTCATCAAAGCTGTAACCGATGGGGCGGTGACCATCGCTCACCAGCCGGTGCCGGCGCTGAAGTGGCCGGCGATGATCATGGATTTTGCCATTACGCCGCAGCAGCAGGGACAGATGCGCCCCGGCGAGTCGGTTATGTTTAGCTTCGTCCTGACCGACGATGGAGCGCGAGTCACCTCGATGATGCCGATGAACGGCGCTAAGGAGCAGCCATGATTGCCGCCGTTATCCGCTGGTCGTTACGCAACCGTCTGCTGGTACTGCTTGCGTCGCTGATTATGGCCGCCTGGGGCGTCTGGTCGATACAGCAGGCGCCGCTGGATGCGCTACCGGATCTCTCCGATACCCAGGTGATTATTCGCGTAAGCTATCCGGGAAAAGCGCCGCAAATTGTCGAAGATCAGGTGACCTATCCGCTGACCACCACCATGCTGTCGGTGCCGGGGGCGAAAACCGTGCGCGGTTTTTCCATGTTCGGCGATGCTTACGTTTACGTACTGTTTGATGATGGCACCGATCCGTACTGGGCGCGCTCCCGCGTGCTGGAGTACCTGAGCCAGATCCAGAGCAGCCTGCCGCCGGAAGCGAAAGCTTCGCTGGGGCCGGATGCTACCGGCGTTGGCTGGGTGTTTGAATATGTGCTTACCGATAAAAGCGGTCAGCATAGCCTCGGGGATTTGCGGGCGATTCAGGACTGGATCCTGAAATATGAACTGAAAACCGTGCCGGACGTATCGGAGGTCGCCAGCGTCGGCGGAATGGTCAAAGAGTATCAGGTGATCCTTAATCCTGACCGCCTGCGGGCCCTGAACGTTACCCACGAACAGGTTATCAGCGCGATTCAGAGCGCCAACCAGGAGGGCGGCGGCTCGGTACTGGAACTGGGTGAAGCTGAATATATGGTGCGCACCACCGGCTATCTGAAGTCCATCGACGACTTTAAGCAGGTCGTTATCGCTGCGCGTGACGGCGTGCCGGTGCTGCTGTCCGACGTTGCCAGCGTGCGCCGGGGGCCGGCGATCCGGCGCGGCGTCGCCGAGCTCAACGGTGAAGGCGAAGTGGCCGGGGGAATCATCATTATGCGTTCGGGCAAAAATGCCCTGACCACCATTAATGCGGTGAAGGCGAAACTGGCTGAGGTGCAAAAAAGCCTGCCCGCAGGAGTAGAAATAGTGCCGGTTTATGACCGTTCGCAGCTGATTAAAAATTCAGTCGAAACCCTGACCCACAAGCTTATCGAAGAGTTTATCGTTGTGGCGGTGGTCTGCTCGCTGTTTCTGTTCCATTTCCGCAGCGCGCTGGTGGCGATGATCACGCTGCCGCTGGGGATCCTCGGCGCATTTATCGTGATGCACTATCAGGGCGTCAGCGCCAATATGATGTCGCTTGGCGGAATTGCGATCGCCATCGGAGCCATGGTCGATGCGGCAATCGTAATGATTGAAAATATGCATAAGGTGCTGGAGCAGTGGCGGTATGAGCATCCTGAGCGCCAGCCGTCTTCCGCCGACTACTGGCAAATTGCCCTACATGCGGCATCGGAGGTGGGGCCCGCGCTGTTTTGCAGCCTGCTGATCATTACCCTGTCGTTTATTCCGGTATTCACCCTCGAGGCGCAGGAGGGCAAGATGTTCTCGCCGTTGGCTTTCACCAAAACCTGGTCGATGGCGGTGGCCGCCGGGCTTGGGATCACCCTGGTTCCGGTGCTGATGGGCTACTTTATTCGCGGCAAAATCCCTGATGAGGCCGCTAATCCGCTCAACCGCTGGTTGATACGCGCCTATGAGCCGCTGCTGGATAAGGTCTTGCAGTGGCCGAAGGCAACGCTGGCGGCGGCGGGCCTGCTGCTGGTCGCCACGCTATGGCCGCTGGCGCAGCTCGGCAGCGAATTCCTGCCGCAAATCGACGAGGGCGACCTGCTGTACATGCCATCCACGCTGCCGGGGATCTCCAGCCGCGAAGCCGCCCGCCTGCTGCAGCAGACCGACCGTCTTATCAAGACGATTCCTGAAGTACAAAGCGTGTTCGGCAAGGCCGGTCGGGCGGAGAGCGCCACCGATCCGGCGCCGCTGACCATGCTGGAAACCACCATTCAGTTCAAGCCGAAAAGCGAATGGCGGCCCGGTATGACCATGGATAAGCTGATCGGCGAACTGGACAGTGCGGTAAAAGTGCCGGGCATCGCCAACGTCTGGGTACCGCCGATTCGCAATCGCCTGGATATGCTGGCGACCGGCATTAAAAGCCCGGTCGGCATCAAAGTGAACGGCAACAATCTGGCGGAGATCGAAAAAACCGCTGAGGAGATTGAGCGCATCGTGCGTCATGTCCCGGGTGTGACCTCGGCGCTGGCGGAGCGCCTTGACGGCGGTCGCTATATCGATATCGCTATCGATCGGCTGAAAGCCGCCCGCTACGGCGTGTCGGTGAAGGAGCTGCAGTCGGTGGTCGCCAGCGTGGTGGGCGGCGATAACATTGGCGAGACTATCGAGGGGCGTGAACGCTATCCGATAAACGTGCGCTATCCGCGCGAAATGCGCGACTCGCTGCAGAAGCTGCGCGATCTGCCGGTGGTAACCAGCAGCGGGGCACAGGTGACGCTCGCCGAGCTGGCGGATATTGCTATCACCGATGGCCCGCCGATGCTAAAAAGCGAAAACGCCCGTCTGTCGGACTGGATCTACGTCGATATTCGCGGGCGCGATCTGAAATCCGCGGTTGATGAAATGCAGCGCGAGGTCAGCAAACAGGTCAGGCTGCCGGATGGCATCTCGCTGACGTGGTCCGGGCAGTACGAGTATCTGGAACGCGCTACCGCGAAGCTCAAAATCGTACTGCCGTTTACTCTGATGATTATCTTTATCCTGCTTTACGTCACCTTCGGTCGCGTTAAAGATGCGCTGTTGATTATGGGTACGTTGCCGTTTTCGCTGATCGGCGGCGTCTGGTTGCTCTGGCTGCTGGGCTATAACCTGTCGGTGGCCGCCGCCGTTGGCTTTATTGCGCTTGCCGGCGTGGCCGCGGAGTTCGGGGTAATTATGGTGCTCTATTTAAACCAGGCGCTCGCGAAGCGGCGCGGTGAGCTTAATGACCGGACGCTCAACGAAGCGATACACGAAGGAGCCGTGCTGCGCGTGCGCCCGAAAGTAATGACCGTCGCGACGATTATGGCCGGGCTGCTGCCGATTATGTGGGGTGGCGGTACAGGTTCAGAAGTGATGCAGCGTATTGCCGCGCCGATGATCGGCGGGATGATCACCGCGCCGCTGCTGTCGATGCTGGTGATCCCGGCGGTCTATCTTCTGACGCACCGCAACAAACCCTAAAGTGCAACGCCCGGGCCAGGCGGCTCGGGCGTGAATCAGTCGGCGTTTTTGAGATCGGACGCGCGTTTGGCGGTGGCGTAGACAAAGTCCAGCATCGGCTCGAGGTCGGTATCGTAGCCGGCCTGAATGATTTTGCCCCGCAGCCATTCGATCTCACTGGTAATATCCGGGTGAAAGATATTGTTGTCCTGCGCTTTGCGTAGCCACTTGAGCAGGAAATTATTTTTCCCGCGGATACCGCCCGATTTCTTCGATTTTGCGTGTATTTTCAGCGCCACCAGAATGCAGTAATAGAAATGAACGCGCTGATTAAAACTTTGGTGCATGTCTTTTATTCCCGCCAGAATCAGGTTGCGGCCGGGCATGGACCTTAAACATGCGGTCTCTGATATTCACCCGTGCCACCATCGCGCCGCTTGCCAGGCGCCGGGGCGATGGTGGCACGGAAGCCGAATTGCAGTCAAATATTGATTATTTTTTTACCCATATTTGCGTCTGGGGTCGCGCGAAGAGTATTCCTCAGGTTCGCGGCAGAGCAGCGCGTTGTAGCAGGTAAATGCGCAAAACCAGGATAAATGCCAGCGCGACCACCGCTGCGGCCAACAAATAAATAGTCTCCAGCTCGTAGTAGCCTGCCACCCAGCCGGCTAGCGGTCCGGTTAATCCCAGCGCCAGATCGAGAAAAGCCGAATAGGTGCCCAGCGCGGTGCCCTGATTCTGCTCTTCAACCTGTTTTACCGCTTCCACCCCAAGCGCCGGGAAGATCAGCGAAAAGCCCGAGCCGGTGAGAAAGGCGCCAATACCCGCTATCCATGCCGAGGAGGCATACCAGATGATCAGCAGGCCGAGACATTCGATCGCAAAACAGATTAACGATACCGGCACGCCGCCGTAGCGGGTAATGGTGTTACCTAAAATCAGGCGAATGCAGATAAAACCGATGCTGAATAGCGACAGGGTAAACGCCGCGCCTTGCCAGCCATGAGCCGAAAAGTAGAGGGTAATAAAGGTCGCGATAACCCCAAAACCGACGGTACCCAGCGCCAGCCCCATCCCATAGGGCCAGATTTTGCGTACCACCACGTGAAACGGTGCCCGGATTCCCGCCGTCACGCTGACGTCCTGGCGCGTACGGGCATAGAGCAGGCCAACCGCCGCAGCCAGCACCACGACGGCGGCAAATCCGCTGATGCCAAAATAGCCGTTGAGCATGACGCCCAGCGGGGCGCCAACCGCCATCGCCACGTAGGTTGCCACGCCGTTCCAGGAGATCACGCGCGACGTGTGGATCGCGCCCACGGTTTTGATCCCCCACAGGGTCGCGCCGGTGGCAGTGAAGCTTTCCCCGACGCCGAGGAAAATTCGCCCCACCAACAGCGCGGCAACCGCCAGCGGCGGCGCAGATTGCAGCAAGACCGCGAGCAGGGTGAAGAGCCCGCTGAGCAGACAGCAAATAATCCCCAGGCTGACGACTTTTTTCGGCCCCCAGATATCGGTATAGCGGCCCGCATGCGGGCGGCTGAGCAAGGTTGAAATGTACTGGAGGCTGATAACCACGCCGGCGATAAAGGTGCTATAGCCAAGCTGATAATGGATATAGCCGGGCAGCACGGCGAGCGGCAAACCGATGGAGAGATAGCAGATACAGGTAAAGACAACGATAGAAATAATACGCAGATTAAGCTGGGTGGTGCTGACGGATGTGGCCATAACGCTAAGTACTGGAAACCAAAGGGAGACTAAGCATAGCGCAGCGTCGTCGGGCGCGACGAGCAGACCATGCGCTTTTTCAATGATTCAGGCAAACTCACTAAAAATAGTAATGAGAGAAGAGCAATCTGGGCAAGTCGTGCGCAGCAGAGTATAAAATTTGTTAACGCATCATGGATATTGACAGGAGAGGGTATGGAATACGATTTAGACGGTATGGATGTTCTTTTTGTCGCGGGCTTTGGACCGATCACCCAATCAACGCCAGCCAGCAGGGAATTTTATGTGGCGGCGCTGGGCCTGCCGCTCAAACCGATGCCCGGCAACGAAGAGTATTTGCTGACCGAACAGCATGCCCTCGATGGGGTAAAACATTTTGCGCTGTGGCCGCTGGCTCAGGCGGCGCGCTCCTGTTTTGACTCGGATCTCTGGCCGGACTATCTGCCGGTGCCGCAGGCGTGGGTGGAGTTTGAAGTGCGCGATATCGATACCGCCACCGACGCGCTGAAGGCCAGAGGCTATCGTCTGCTGGTGGATAATCGCGTGGAGCCCTGGGGGCAGACCGTCACGCGGTTGCTGAGCCCGGAAGGGCTGCTGGCAGGGATTACCGTAACCCCGTGGCTGCGCGAGGGCAAAGCATGAAAGCCAAATGGAATGTATTAGCCGCCCATCAACTTCGGCGACCAGCAGGGTGATGGAATGTTGATTTATGACGTATTCGGACGCCACATTGGCGTCCAGCGTCGGGACGGGCGATGGTTACTCTTCCGCGTCGATCTCAACGAACGGAAATATTCGCCGCTGCATGGGGTTATCATCCCGGATGACCTCACGGAAGCAGAAATTCCCGGCTGGCTGGGCGATATTTTTCATGAAGCCGCAAGCCCGCGCCATCCTGACGTCCGGCTGATGGAGTAGCGGCTACCGCCAGCTTCTGTTTTGCAGCACCACCCGGTAACCGTCGCGGTCGACAAAGGTTTTGCCGTGCACATTCCAGTACGGATTAAACGCGCTGACCGGTGTAAAGCCGGCGGTCAGCATTCTCTCGCACCGTTCCTGCCATTCGGCGGTGTGTGGATAATAGAGCACCAGCAAATCTTCCTCGCTCGGGGAGGGCTTCACCGGGTGATGGTGGCAGAGGGTGAACTCAAGATGCCAGCCGAGATCGCCGCGTCCGATCATGACGCCGCTGAAGCCAGCGTGATCGGCAAACTGCGCGATCTGCTCCAGCCCAAGGCCCGTGCAGTACATGCTGCTGCTCAAAGAAAGGTCGGTGACCGGCCGGGCGATGCGCATAGCGTTAAGAGTCATAAGAACCTGTATTAATAAAAGGTGGTCGGGTGACTGTATCCGTTTTTACGCCGATCGTTTGTCGTGGAAAGCTTTCTTTTGCATAAACGTCATCCCTCAGACGGCCAGCCATTTGATGGCTCTTACTGTGCCAATTAGCGATAGCCAATATAAAAAGTGTGCTAATTATTATTGTGGCTAATTAAATAATTGCGGCATTTTTTGTCCTTAACTTAAACACATCTTAAACGAGGGTCTGGCGTTTTCTAGGATTTTTCTCATGCGATGCAATATTTCGAAAGATAAGCAAGGGCGCTTTTGAAACAAATAAAAAAAGCATATCCATGTAAATCATATGGATATATCGCTGCTGTTGCTGAATGGATCGGTTTCAGCGATCGATTTAATATTTATTGATAAGCGATAGCAATTAAATATTTTGTATTGATCGTTGGTTTCGATGTAGGTATCGTTTTGCACGTATTTCACCGGCAGTACAAATAATTAGTTAATCTCATTTGCGCTAAAAAAATTATTTACCGCGATATTTCATTAGAAGATGAAATTAAACTTTTTTTTGAAATTTGTATGGCGTGTAAGTTAACACCGTACATTTACCCCGTCGGTCATGGTGAGATATATAAATATTTTATATTTCCTCGGGAGATGTCCTGAAAGTGTTGTGTGGGCTTGCTGCCCTATTAATACCCCACATTATTAATAAATGGAGTTTATTTATGAACATTAAACGCGTAATTCTTTCCGCTGCAATTTCTTCTGCATTAATGTCTGGCAGTGTTATGGCGGCTGAGACCGGTACCGTGAGTTTCAGCGGCCTGATTACCGGTGCCACCTGTGATGTCAACATCGGTGGTGCAGGCGCAAACGCGGCCGTAGTGCTGCCAACCGTCAGCGCGAATACACTTGATGGCGCGACTAAAACAAATGGTAAAACTCGTTTCAGTCTTGAATTGAGCGGTTGTACCGGTGCATTAACTCAGGCGAAAGCCTTCTTTGAAGGTGGTAATACAGTAAATAACGCGACCGGACGTCTGATAAATACAGAGACGTCCGGTGCAGAGAATGTTTCTCTACAATTACGCGATGGTCAGAACAATAGCGTTATTAATGTTGGCGATGCTGCACAATTTGATTCCGCAGCTATTGGTTATGTTGATATATCTTCCGGTACGGCTTCACTTCCGTACTATGTTGAGTATTACGCTGAAGGCGCCGTCGTAGCCGGTACTGTCGCTTCCCAGGTGACCTATAGCCTCATCTATAAGTAATGCTTCTGCGGGGAGAGAACACTTTCTCTTCCCAATTAATTTCTGGAGACATCACATGGATGTAAGGAAAACTATTTTCTTGCCTGCTGCGCTGAGTTATCTGATGAGTGCGCTGTGTACTTTTCCGGTTCAGGCTGGCGTGGTAATTAATGGTACACGGGTTATCTATCCCGGCGATGAAAAAGAAATTACCGTTCAGGTTAGTAATAATGGGCAGCGTCCGGTATTG